>URDW01000160.1 GCA_900546735.1 uncultured Oscillospiraceae bacterium | reverse complement strand
ACGCTACTGTGGCTCAGTTGGTAGAGCAGCTGATTCGTAATCAGCAGGTCGCCGGTTCGAGTCCGGCCAGTAGCTCCAAAGGCGAAGCAAATGCTTCGCCTTTTTCATTTTTACCAAGCATTTTTTCTTTTATTATATGATGTACCATTATTGCACCATCCAAAAAAGTATGCTAGTATTTAGAAGCGGAGGTGCGGGTACATGTACACAAAACAGCCAAAGAAACTGCTGATTTTAAACATATTGGAAATTTTAAAGCAATACACAGACGAGGCGCACCGCCTTTCCCAAAAAGAGATCGCAGACATACTGAAAAATGAATACATGATGCCGGTGGAACGAAAAGCCGTAAAGCGCAATCTGAGCGATCTGATTGAATACGGTTACCCGATCGAATACCGTGAAACCGTGCGCATGATGCCAAATAAAAAAACGGGCGTACTGGAAGAAAACCATATCTATTCCGACTTTTATTTTGCACGGGATTTTTCAGAGGCAGAACTGCGCCTTTTGATCGACAGCCTGCTGTTTTCCAAACATATCCCCAGCAGTCACTGCAGACAGCTGGTACAGAAGCTTGAGAACCTGTCCAGCCGGTATTTTAAAGCTAAAACCAAGCACATCTGCACGCTGCCGCCGAACCGGTTGGAAAACAAACAGCTTTTTTACACCGTTGACATACTGGACGAAGCGATCGAAAAGAAAAAGCAGGTACAGTTTTTTTATGCTGCATATGCCGCCGACAAAAAGCTGCACCCAAAGCTTGACGGCAACGGCAACCCGCGCGTGTACACCATTAACCCCTACCAAATTGTTGCCACAAACGGTCGGTACTATTTAATTTGCAATAACGATGCGTACGACAATCTTTCCAACTACCGCATTGACCGTATTACCGATATTCAGCTGCTGGACACGCCGGCCAAGCCAAAACGCGAAGTGAAAGGAATGGAAAACGGGCTGGACTTGTCCAAACACATGGCCGAGCACATTTATATGTTTGCCGGAAAAAGTGTACGCGCGCAGTTTATTGCTGAGAAATACATTATCAGCGATATTTTGGACTATTTCGGGGACAAGGTGACCTTCAGCAATGAAACAGACGATAAAATCACCGTATCCGTGACCGTTAACGAGCAAGACATGCGCCTTTGGGCCATGCAGTATGCGCTGCAGGTCAGAGTGACCGCGCCGCAGGCACTGGCCGATGCTGTTCGATCTGACATCCGCAAGGCTGCCGAGCGCTACGGCGTGCTTACGCAGCCGGCGGAATAACAGCTAATATAGACAATGCCCATAACGGCTGCAAAAAAATTTTCAAAAGCTGTAACAAAAGAAAACAAAATGCTACTAAATATATAAAGGTATATAGCAGAAGAACGAAAAATTATGCAATAAGTAACACAGAAAACAAAAGTTTACTGAGTGGAGAGGAGAAAAAAATGAATAAAGAATTAAACGTATATCAAGAAGAGTGGTTTCGCACAATTTTTGAGCCTTATGTGAATGCACATCCGGACGCATGTATCTCGTCGCCTTTTTTCACCGGCGTTTGCGATAAATACATAGCATCAAAGAAACGAATCATGATTGTTGGGCAGCAAACGAATGGCTGGGAAATATATAAACACGACAGCTGTTTACAAGATTCACAGCAATGGGTAATTGATTACTTAAACTGCCAATTAGACTACGGATCTAATGGAGAGTTCCAAATAAATAATTCTCCGTTTTGGAGCTTTTTCAAAGATTTTAGCCACGAAAATATTATTCCATGCTGGAATAATATTGATAAAGCGCAAAGAAATATAAAGGGCGAGTCACAGCCATTAACCGAAGAGATAGAGATGGCACTGAACCATGTACTTCCACTATCCAAAAAAACTTTGTTTCAACGCGAAGTGGAAATCACCAAACCAAATGCAGTTGTTTTTATCACGGGACCAAGTTATCAAAAAACCATGGAAACAGCAATGGAACTGAATAATAATGCGCTGACGAACTTTCTTCCCAGCGTAAAACAGCCATGTATAGATATAACCGATCCGGCGCATCTTGGCATTCCGGCATTTTGGACATACCACCCCAAATATATTAGGATTTCGAATATAATCTCTTGGGACACTATTATAACAACAATCAAAAAATCCCTCACCAAATAAACATGACCTATGTAATTTCTGACCTGCACGGTTACCCGCTGGAGAAACTGAAAAAGCTGCTTGAAAAAGCCCACTTTTCAAGCAGCGATTTTCTGTTCATACTGGGCGACGTCATTGACCGCAACGGCGACGGCGGCATTGCCACGCTCTGCTGGCTTATAAGGCAGCCAAACGCACAGCTGATTCTTGGCAACCACGAAGCCATGCTATTATCGTGCCATTTTATACTGGACGAGGTAACCAACGAGAGCCTGCAAAGCTTAACCGCACAAAAGCTGGAACTGCTGAACAATTATATGCTAAACGGCGGCACCGTCACGCTGTTCGCGCTGCGTACACTTTGCAAAAAAGACCGTGCAAAAATTTTTGATTATTTGGCGGATGCGCCACTTTATGAGGCCGTATCGGCCGGTGGCAAGGACTTTTTGCTGGTGCACGCCGGGCTGGAAAATTTCAGCCCCACTAAAAAAATAACGCAATACACCGAAGACGAACTGCTTTGGGCCTATCCGGAAGAAAGTGACCGGTACTTCGACAGCATCATGACTATCTTTGGTCACACACCGACAATGAGTTACAATAAAAAATATGCCGGCAAAATTCTGAAAACCGAAACCTGGATCGATATTGATGTCGGCGCTGCTTACGGGCAGCCGCCCGTATTGCTGCGGCTGGAAGATCTTAAAGAATTCAAAGCCGATACATAGGTGCTCCTTTGCCGCTTATTATTCAAAAAACATCCCGCATCATTCAGATGCGGGATATTTTTTAACCACGAAACGGGATGATATAATGCTTTTTACGAATCTCTTGCAGATCCATTTGTGTAAGCACAAACTTTTTGGACAGTTTTTTGATGATGTCGCAGAAGAACGCATGATTCAAAGACAAAATCTCTTTGGCTTTGCAATAGTATTCTTCCACCTTGGCTGCCACAACGGCTTCCTGCTGGGCAAGCAGTGCGTTGGAATTATCAAACCGGTGTTCCGTCCAGCATAACCCATATACGCCGTTTTCTTTTACAAGAGCTTCCACCATGCGAAAAACCTTGTCCAAATCATTGGAATTGCCGTACCCGCGGCTGCCATACTCCTGTTCGACCGCAGCCATGCCGGCCAGACTAACAAGAACATCCAGTAGCGGGCTGTTTTCCGAAGTTTTTGATTCCATGTTATATGCCGTAAAACCGGAATCCCTTTGGCTGCCAAGAAGAGATACGATCGTCACGCTGCCCGGCCGCAGGATCTCGGAAACAGCCGCGTGCCCGGCTTCATGGACCACCGTGCGCGTTCGCACACCGGAAAAACCGTCCCGCACGAGCATGGCCTGGTCATAATCGTCCCCATGCACCTGATAGATGACATGCATGCAGGCCCGGACAAAATGTTCGACCGTAATGTCATCTGCCCTTTCATAGCCGGCATAGAGCCCTGCTTCATTGATGACCGTTTCCAGTTCGGCGCAAGTGTGGCCGTTCAGCACCTTGGCCACAAACGATATATCCAGACCGTCGTCCAGTTTTTTGTCACGCAAATAGTGCTTGGCAATAGCGGCCGCATCCTCACCAGTGGGCACATCCACTTTCAAAAGACGGTCAAAACGACCGGCGCGCCGCAACGACTTTGGCAATTTGTGCATGTTGTTGACCGTAGCCAACACAAATACATCTTTGTGCTTGACGTCATCTATGCAGGACTGCACGGTCACATACTCTTCGGCATCCCGGTGATCCTCGTCCTCATTCGCGAACTTATCCAAATCATCCAGAAAAACGATGGCCGGTGCGTTTTTCTCTGCCTGGCTGAATGCTTTGCGAATGGTGCGAATAAAATCACCGTCCGGCTGATCTTTGCGGCATGTATAACACGGGCAGCCGGATGCCTCGATCATAGCCGTGGCCATCAGGGTTTTACCGACGCCGGGCTCACCATACAGCAAAAGACCGCTCGGCATTTTAACGCCCATTTTCGTATAAACATCGCGATTAC
>URDW01000159.1 GCA_900546735.1 uncultured Oscillospiraceae bacterium | reverse complement strand
GTCCAGCACACGCTGCTGGTAGGCTTTGAATTCGGGCTTCAGCGCTTCGCCGAAGCACACGGCCTTAGCCGCGATGATGTGCATCAGCGGGCCGCCCTGCGTGCCGGGGAATACGGCTTTGTTGATGGCTTTTTCAAATTCGGATTTCATCAAAATCAGACCGCCGCGCGGGCCGCGCAGCGTTTTGTGCGTGGTCGTGGTCACTACGTCGGCATACGGCACGGGCGAGGGATGCAGCCCGGCAGCGACCAGGCCGGCAATGTGCGCCATGTCCACCATAAAGAGCGCGCCGCACTTTTTGGCGATGTCGCCGATGCGCTCAAAGTCAATGATGCGCGGGTAGGCAGATGCGCCGGCAACGATCAGCTTCGGCTTTACTTCCATAGCCTGCTTTTCAAATGCGTCGTAGTCGATAAAACCTTCGTCGTTCACACCGTAGGGCACAAAGTGGAAGTATTTGCCGCTGATGTTTACGGGCGAGCCGTGCGTCAGGTGACCGCCGTTGTCCAGGCTCATGCCCATAACGGTGTCGCCCGGCTGCAGCAGTGCAAAGTAAACGGCTGTGTTGGCGTTGGCGCCGGAGTGGGGCTGTACGTTCGCCGCGTCAGCGCCGAACAGCTCGCAGGCACGGTCGCGCGCAATGTTTTCGACCATGTCCACATACTGGCAGCCGCCGTAATATCTTTTGGCCGGCAGGCCTTCGGCGTATTTGTTGGTCAGCACCGAGCCCATGGCGGCCATTACAGCCGGGGAGACCAGGTTTTCAGAGGCGATCAGCTCAATGTTTTCGCGCTGGCGCTGCAGCTCCAGTGCCATGGCGTCTGCCACTTCTTTGTCTTCTTTACCGACCATGGCGATCGAATCAAAATAATCGTTGTACATAATTTTTCCTCTTTACTTCCATAAAAATATGTGCCGCATCAGGTGCGGTACATTCTGATTTTTATATTATCATATTTTTTTAAACTTATCAACACGCTTTGGCGTATTTTGATGATTTTATTGCGCTTTTTACTTGATAAGCGCCGGGAAGTGTGCTAAAATGATTTGCATTCAAATGATTAAGTTGTTTAAAGGAGTGATTTCGGTGAGCGGACATTCAAAATGGAGTACCATCAAACGGAAAAAAGAAAAGACCGACATTGCGCGCGCCAAGATCTTCACAAAAATCGGCAGGGAGCTTTCTGTTGCGGTAAAAGAGGGCGGCCCTGATCCGGCGGTCAACAGCAAGCTGAAAGATGTAATTGCAAAGGCCAAGCAGAACAATGTGCCGAACGACAACATTGAACGCATCATCAAAAAAGCAGCCGGCGAGGGCGGCTCCAACAATTATGAGGAAATCGTCTACGAGGGCTACGGCCCCTCCGGTGTTGCCGTGATCGTGCAGACGCTGACTGACAACCGCAACCGCACGGCGGGCGAAGTGCGCCATTATTTTGACAAGGCCGGCGGCAACATGGGCACGACCGGCAGCGTAATGTTTATGTTCAGCCGTCAGGGCGTTATCATCATTGAAAAAGAAGATGTGGACGAGGACCAGCTGATGGAGGACGCTCTGGAGGCCGGCGCTGCCGACTTTTTGACCGACGAGGCGGACATTTTTGAGATCCGCACCGAACCGAACGACCTCGGCGCTGTGCGCGACGAGCTGGAGGGCAAGGGCTATACGGTCGTTTCGTCGGAAGTTGCCTACATCCCGTCGACCTACACCCGTCTTGAGAGTGAAGACGACATGATGAAGATGAGCCGCATGATCGATATGTTTGAGGAAAACGACGACGTGCAGGAGATCTGGCACAACTGGGAAAACCAGGACGAGTATAACGGCTGAGCTTTTCTGCCGTAAAAATACGAACATTTAACGCAAATTTTACAGCGGCTGTAATTTTTGATTATTTGCACAAAATAATCAGAAAATGCGGCCGCTTTTTCTGCGCTTTTGTTTGTGCGTTTTCTATTGAATCTTGGATTTTCTTGCATTATAATGTCTTACAAACTGGAGTAATTTTTACAGATTTTAATTGAGGAAGCGTTTTTATGGTTTCAAAATTCAGAAAAACTAAGATCATTTGCACCATCGGTCCGGCAACGGACGACGACAGTGTGCTGCGCGCCATGATGCAAAGCGGCATGAACTGTGCCCGTTTCAATTTCTCGCACGGCGACCACGAATCGCACCGCAGAAGGTTCGAGCAGGTCTCCCGTTTGCGCACAGAACTCGGCCTGCCGATCGCCACGATGCTCGACACAAAAGGCCCCGAGATCCGCACCGGCACATTTGAGGGCGGCTGCGCTACACTGGAAAAAGGGCAGAAGTTCGTTCTGACTACAAAGGATGTGACGGGCACCGGCGAAATGTGCTCGGTCACTTATAAAAAGCTGCCGCAGGAAGTCGGCCCCGACACGATCATTTTGGTGGACGACGGCCTGATCGCACTGCGCGTGGACAGGACGGATGATGAAAATGTTTACTGCACGGTCGTGGACGGCGGCGAGCTGAAGAACCAGAAGGGCATCAACGTGCCCGGCGTGTCGCTCGGCATGCCTTACCTAAGCCCGAAAGACATCAGCGACCTGGAGTTCGGCGCGGAAATGGAGTTCGATTACATTTCGGCTTCGTTCGTGCGTTCGGCTGCCGACGTGGACTATCTGCGCAGCTTTACCCAGTCGCTCGGCTGGAAAGATGTGCGCATCATTGCAAAAATCGAGTGCAGCGACGCCATTAAAAATATTGACGCCATCATCGATGCGGCCGACGGCGTCATGGTCGCCCGCGGCGACCTGGGTGTGGAGGTGCCGTTTGAGCAGATCCCGATCTTGCAGAAGAAGATCATCCGCAAGTGTGACGAGGCCGGCAAACACGTTATTACGGCCACGCAGATGCTGGAGTCTATGATCAACAACCCCCGTCCGACGCGTGCCGAGATCACCGACGTGGCAAACGCGGTTTACGACGGCACCTCTGCCGTTATGCTCAGCGGCGAAACGGCGGCCGGCAAACACCCGGTCGAGGCGGTGAAAGCGATGGATCTGATCGCCCGCACAACAGAGAGCGAGATCAACTATAAGCGCAATTTCATGGTTTCACACCTGCACTGTGAAAGAAACATCACAAGCGCCGTGTCGCATGCAACGGTCACCACGGCGCACGACCTGAACGCGACCATCATCACGGTCACCAAGTCGGGCATTACGGCCAGAAGCATTTCCAACTACCGCCCGCAGAGCCTGATCATCGGCTGCACAACGAGCGAGCGTGTCTGCCGCCAGATGAACCTGTCATGGGGCATCATGCCGGTCATGTGCGAGGAAAAGGACAACACGGACGATTTGTTCAACCACGCCGTGGAGGTCAGCCGGAAGCACGACTTGATCGAAAAGGGCGACACAGTCGTCATTACAGCCGGTGTGCCGCTTGGCCAGGCCGGCACCACCAATATGCTGAAGGTGCAGAAAATCTGAATTTCAAAATCTTTATTTTAAAAGCGCTCTGCCTGCCGGAGCGCTTTTGGCATTTTGCGGTGCGTGTTCGGGAAAATGTGGCTGTTTTGCTTGAACTGCGTATTCTTTTGTAAAAATTAGACAAAACTTACCTCGTTTTTTTAATCAAAATATCTGTTTATGCCGCAATAAATCGTTCATAAATTCTTGACCGTCTGTTTAAAATAAGGTATAGTAAAAACAAGGTTGAATGTATGAGTATTCTGCCCGAATTTTATTTAAACGGAGGGATTTCCTTGAAAAAGAAATTCACAAAATTTCTCGCGGTCGTTCTCGCAGCGGCCATGATCGCGCTCAGCTTTGCCGCCTGCTCCGGCGGTCAGTCTGACGCCGGCAATGACAGCGGCTCCACAGGCGGCACAACGCTGAAGATCGGCGGCATCGGCCCCCTGACCGGCGACAACGCCATCTACGGCCAAGCCGTGGTCTACGGCGCCCAGCTGGCTGTCGATGAGATCAACGCCAGCGACTCCAAGATCAAGTTTGAGTTCAAGGGCGAGGATGACGAGGCCGACGGCGAAAAGTCCACCAATGCTTACAACCAGCTGATGGACTGGGGCATGCAGGTTCTGGTCGGCCCCACCACCACCGGCGCTTCCATGGCTGTGGCTGATGTCTGCAACAGCGAGCGCACCTTCATGATCACGCCCTCCGCTTCCGCTGTGGACGTGACCGCCGGCAAGGACAATGTGTTCCAGGTCTGCTTCACCGACCCCAACCAGGGCATTTCC
>URDW01000158.1 GCA_900546735.1 uncultured Oscillospiraceae bacterium | reverse complement strand
ATGTGTATAAGAGACAGAAATAATTGTCTATTTTCAATAAACATTTGAAAGAAATCTAAAAAAGCATTTTAAAGCGCTTTTGTTTGTGCTATGATATAACCACTGATATTTACAGAAGTGAAAATTTTTTCGATGCAATCGGAGATATAACGGTTATGAGCTTAACGAATAAAGTCGACATGCACATTCATTCCGACAATTCTTTTGACGGCCATCATTCTGTGATCCTGCTTTGTGAGCATGCCTGTTTAAAAGGTGTGCGCGGCATTGCGATCACAGACCACTGCGAGATCGATTCAAAAACCATGGATTTCCGGGCGCTCACATTGAATTCTTATGTGAATTCACGCTTGGCGCAGAAGGTGTTTTCCGGCAATCTGATCGTTATGCAGGGCATCGAGCTGGGGCAGGCGATTTACAATAAACCTTTGGCCGAAAAGATTTTAAGTGAATTTGAATATGATTTTGTGCTTGGGTCTATTCATAATCTGGAAAATATGGAGGACTTCTTCTTCCTGGATTTCAAAAACTACTCTGTAGATGACCTGATGCGGCGTTATTTCGAAGCGGAGCTCGAACTTGCGCAGTGGAACCAGTTTGACAGTCTGGCGCATTTGACCTATCCGCTGCGCTATCTTGTCGACCGTGAAGACCTGTACCTGGATTTAAAGCCGTACCAGGAACTGATCGACGAGATCCTTTTGACGCTGGTCAAAAACAACAAAGCGCTGGAGATCAACACCTCCGGCTTATTTATGAAAATGCACAGCACACTGCCGGATGCACCGGTCGTTCGCCGCTTTAAGGAACTTGGCGGCAAGTACATCACGGTCGGCTCCGATTCCCATTACGCCGACCGTATCGGCAACGGCATTGAAGAGGGCATGCAGCTGGCCAAACAGTGCGGTTTTGATTTTATTACGATCTATCATAAGCGCGAACCGGTTATGATCCCGATCGAAGACTGAAAGGCGGAATAGCAATGGATAAATTACTGCATCTTTTAATGGAAAACCCGCGTCTGACCAACGAGGAACTGGCGCAAACGCTCGGCATGACAGAACAGGATGTTGCCGCCAAAATCGCCGAATATGAAGATCAGGGCATTATTAAGGGCTACAGCACGGTGATCGACCACGATGCCCTGCAGGACGACACGGTCACAGCCTTGATCGAAATCAAGGTGAAACCGAAATTCGGCCACGGGTTTGATGAGATCGCCGAGCGCATTGCCGCTTTGGAAGAGGTAGAAAGCGTTTACCTGATGAGTGGCAGCTACGACCTTTGCTGCATCGTCTCCGACAAATCCTTTCAGGTCGTTTCCATGTTTGTGTCCCGCCGGCTTTCGCCGCTGGAGGATATTGAATCGACCACAACGCATTTCATTTTGAAACGGTATAAAGACAGCGGCGTTTTGTTCTCTAAAAAGCCGCAGGACGACAGGGGGGTCATTTCCCTGTGAACGATTATAGCCGTTACTTAAACAAAAAGCTGGTGCAGGTCAAACCGTCCGGCATCCGTAAGTTTTTCAGCATCGCGCAGGAGATGGATAATGTTATTTCCCTCGGCGTCGGTGAGCCGGATTTTCTGACGCCATGGCATGTGCGCCAAACGGGCATTGATACGCTGGAGCGCGGCTCCACACGTTATACGGCGAATGCCGGCCTGGCTGAACTGCGTGAAGAGATCGTGCGGTTTTACAAAAGAAAGTACTTTTTGTCCTATGACCCAGTCAAAGAGGTGCTGGTCACCGTCGGCGGTTCAGAGGGTATCGACATGGCTATCCGCGCGCTTGTGGAGCCAGGCGACGAGGTCATTGTGATCGAACCGTCTTTTGTCTGCTATAAGCCGATCGTGGAGGTGGCCGGCGGCGTCGCTGTGCCGCTTGCCGTGCGCGAGGAAGACCATTTTCGCGTAACGCCGCAGGCGCTTGAATCGGTCATTACGCCTAAGACCAAACTGCTGGTTTTGCCGTATCCGAACAACCCGACCGGCGCTGTTATGCGCCGTGAAGATCTGGAGGCGATCGCCCCGGTGATTCAAAAGCACGATCTGTTCGTCTTGTCGGATGAGATATACAGTGAACTTACATACGGTAGTATCAGCCATGTCTCGATCGCTTCGGTAGAAGGCATGTGGGAGCGCACCGTTGTTATCAACGGTTTTTCCAAAACGTATTCCATGACCGGCTGGCGTCTTGGCTATGCGCTGGGTCCGGCGCCGGTTATTGAACAAATGACCAAACTGCACCAGTTTGCCATTATGAGCGCACCGACCACCTCGCAGTATGCCGCCATAGAGGCGCTGCGCAACGGCGATGCTGACATTTTAAAAATGGCGGAGGAGTACGACATGCGCCGCCGGTTCACCATGGCGCAGTTTCGCAAGATCGGGCTGCCGTGCTTTGAGCCGGAAGGGGCGTTTTACGCGTTTCCGTGCATTCGCTCCACAGGGCTGTCCTCGGAGGAATTCTGCGAACGCCTGATCAAAGAAAAACATGTGGCTGTTGTGCCCGGTAACGCTTTTGGCGACTGCGGCGAAGGGTATATCCGTGTGTCTTACTGTTATTCGATCGATGAACTGCAAAAAGCCATTCGTATCATCGGTGAATTTGTGCGTGAGTTAAAGGAAGAAAAATGAAATTAAAGTTAAATGCGTATGCAAAAATCAATTTGATGCTTGACATCGTAGGCCGGCGCGACAACGGTTACCATGATCTTTTTATGATCATGCAGTCGGTCAGCCTGCACGATATCGTTACATTGACGGTAGATCAAAAGAAACATGGCATTGTGCTGACCTGTTCCAAACCCGGTGTGCCGACCGATGCCTCCAATACAGCCTACAAAGCGGCGAAAGCTTTTTTTAAATTCACCGGCATTCGGCCGTGCGGTGTGCAGATCGACCTGGTCAAAAACATTCCGCATGCCGCTGGGCTTGCCGGCGGCAGTGCAGATGCGGCCGCTGTGCTTTACGGGTTAAATAAAATTTTTGAGACGAAGCTGTCTGACCAGGCGCTGACGGAACTGGGACTGTTGGTCGGTTCTGATGTGCCGTACTGTATTTTTGGCGGCACAAAACTGGTGCAGGGCGTCGGGGATGTCATTAACAAGTTAAAAAGCATGCCGGCGTGCAGCATTGTGCTTGCTAAGCCGGAGGCTGGCGTCAGCACGGCCGCTGCTTATCAAAAGTACGATACAGACGGTAAGCAGCACACACCGCAAAAATTCCCGGTGCTGTGCGCGGTGCAAAACAGTGACCTGGAGGCCATCAGCGCCGGGCTTGCCAATGTGTTTGAACAGTTCATTGAAGTGCCGCAGCGTGTGGAAATCAAACGTATTATGCTGGACTGCGGCGCGCTTGGCACATGTATGAGCGGCAGCGGGCCCACTGTGTTTGGCCTTTTTGCGCAGCAGGAGGCAGCAGAAAAAGCGGCTGAAGTCCTGCGGCAGCAAATGCAGGATGTGTTTGTGTGCCGGCCGGTCCCGTGCGGTTGCAAAATTGTAAAAAAATATGAATAAATTGGAAAAAACCTGTCTATCCTGTTGGTTGAAAGGCAGGTTTTTTTATGTCCATATTTAAACACAAGCGTTTGAAAGCCACTTTGTTTGTGTGCTTATTTTTGCTCTTTACAATGGCGTTTGCTTACATTACACCGTTTTTCGCACAAAGCCAGGCGATTGCAGATGATGTTTTGCGTCTGCACATCATCGCCAACTCCGATTCTGAAACGGACCAGGCTCTGAAATATACGGTGCGCGACGCCGTTTTGCGCAGCATGCAGGACAAGTTCCTGGGCGCCGACACGCTGGAAGAAACGGTGCGTATTGCCCAGGAAAACCGGCAGAGCATGCAGGACACGGCCAACGCAGTTTTGGCACAGAACGGCGCTGCATATGCAGCGCAGGTCACGATCGACCGGGAATATTTTAATACACGCGCTTATGAAGAGGTCACGTTCCCGGCCGGGTGTTATGCGTCGGTCGTTATCACGCTTGGCGAGGGCGGCGGCAAAAACTGGTGGTGTGTCATGTATCCGGCCATCTGTTTGCCGGAAGTGCAAGAGGATGATTTGGACACCGTGCTGAATGATGATGAAATGACCGTTATCGAAAGTGACAAATATGATGTTCGCTTTAAAATCGTAGAAATTTATCAGGAAATCGTTAGCTTTTTCCAGGAAAAAACGATGCATAAAAAGTAAGCTCGTTTACAGAAAAACTGCAAAAGCACCGCCGTTTTACAGTCGCAGACGGCGGTGCTTTATATCTGTCTCTTATACACATCTCCGAGCCCAC
>URDW01000157.1 GCA_900546735.1 uncultured Oscillospiraceae bacterium | reverse complement strand
TCTACACCTATTAAGTCGTCGGCAGCGTCAGATGTGTATAAGAGACAGATGCTATATTGATCTCGAGGAGGGATCTGTATGGCTAAAAACAACTTGCTTTCCGGCAGAGTCGGCCGTGGGGAAATAGCCGCTTACGGCATAGCCGGCGGCGGGCAGAATCTGGCTTACGGTCTGATCACCGGGTATTTGATGTATTATTATGTCAATGTGTTTCACATAGATCCGCGCGTGGTCGGGCTGATGCTTTTTGTGGAGGGCATTTGGGATGTTGTCAATAACCCGCTGGCCGGCATGGTCATTGACCGCACAAGGAGCCGGCACGGGAAAATGCTGCCGTATCTGCGTTGGTGCATAGCGCCGCTGGCCGTTTTTACGGTGCTTTTGTTTGCCGGGCCGTATCTGATCCGGGATACCTCTTCGTTTTCTCCGGCGAAAATCGCCTTTATGTTTTTGTCGTACTTTGCCTGGGAAATTTTTTATACGATAACGGACGTTGCTTACTGGGGCCTTTCAGCCGCTATTTCGCCGGATGCAAAAGAGCGCCGGCGTGTGATGACGTTCAACAACGCGGCTGTCAATGTTGGCAGCTCTTTGCCGTTTGTCGTCGTGCCGTTTTTGCTCGATTATGCGGCGACGGACGGCGCAGTGTTTGATATGCGCGCC
The DNA here is from genome assembly GCA_900546735.1 of uncultured Oscillospiraceae bacterium. Lineage (GTDB taxonomy): Bacteria > Bacillota > Clostridia > Oscillospirales > Acutalibacteraceae > Scybalenecus > Scybalenecus merdavium. Next base: position 3,658 of record URDW01000157.1, on the reverse strand, counting down.
GTTTTTATGCTGCTTGGCGTTGTCGCCGGCGTGGTCGGTATAGGGCTGTTTTCGCTGGCCGGCTTTTTTGTGCATGAAAGGGTGGAACAGTCGCAGGAGGGTTCCAGTTTTCGGGAAAGCCTGCATGAGCTTTTGCACAATCCCGGCCTGCGCCTGATTATTCTGTCCGGCCTGATCCGTTCGCTTTCCGGTGTCAGCAGCGTGTTTATGACCTATTATTTTATTGATGTGCTGGGCTATGCCAGCCTGAGCGTGCTGGTCAATATTCCCACCGTGATCACCTGGGCCTTTTCCTATGCGCTTCTGAAACCGATCCGCCGCCGATTTGACGCGCGCCAGTTCACGATTTTCGGTGCAGTCTTAACAGGCGCGATCTGGTTTGCCGTTTTTCTGATCGGCCTTCGCTTTTACAGATCGGTGCCGGTCATGGTGCCGGTGCTGATGGTCGCAAACGGTCTGTTCGGCCTTATAAATGCGCCTGTGAATATCGTGCAAAACGAAATGCTTGCCGATACGACAGATTATTCCGAATGGACGACCGGCAAGCGCAGCGAGGGCGTCAGTTTTTCCCTGCGCATTGCGACAACGAAAATCGGTTCCACGGTCGTGCAGGCATTTGGCTCGGTGCTTTTGTCCATGATCGGTTATGTTACGCTGGCGGATGAGGCGCGCGTGGTGCAGAGCGACGCCGTGCAGTTTCGCATTTTCGTGTTGTTTGCATTGGTGCCGGGTGTGTTTTACCTGCTCAGCGCCGTGCCGCTTATCTTTTATGACCTTGTTGGGGAAAAGCTGGAGACGATGCGCGCCCAGCTTTCGCAGCGCCGCAGTGAACAAAATGAATCCGCTTCGTAAATGGAGATTTTGCCGGCAGCTTGTCTGCCGGTTTTTTTTATGTCGTTTTTTCAGCGGTTGTCAATTTATTTTGGCCGAAAAAACTGGTAAAAGCTGTATACAACCCTGCTTCTTTATGTTATAATTAATCGGGATATTTTATACAATGTTTTGAAAAGGGGGAGCAGTAATGACAAAAATAGAAAATCCTGAGCTGGAGCGCGTCGCGCCGGAAGAGGTCGGCATCAAAAGCAGTGCCATTAAAGCTTTTATTGATGAAATCAATGAAAAAAAGCTTGAACTGCACAGTTTCATGGTGGTGCGCCATGACAAGATCTGCGCGGAATGCTTTTGGAAGCCTTATGGGCCCGATATTCCGCATGTGCTTTATTCCATGTCCAAAAGCATCACGGCGACTGCTGTCGGTTTCGCCATAGAGGATGGACTTTTGCAGCTGGACGATCCAATCTACAAATTCTTTCCGGAATATAATGTACAGTCGGCGCGCAATCGCAGCATCACGGTGCGCATGCTTTTAACAATGTGTTCTGATAAGCTGATCACCGTGGTTGATGAAAAGGGCGGCCGCGACTGGATCGAAAGCTTTTTCAAGGCGCCGTTTATGACAAAGCCGGGCAAAAAATTCAATTACATTTCTGAAAATACGTTTATGCTTTCTGCTGTGGTTTCCAAGGTCACCGGCAAAAGTGTAGTCGATTATCTGGATGAAAAAATGTTTCGGCCGCTCGGCATTGAAAAACCGTTTTGGGAAACAGACGGCAAGGGCAATAACGCCGGCGGCTGGGGGCTTTATATGAAGACACAGGATCTTGCCAAATTCTTTTTGCCGTACCTGCACGGGGGCAAATATAAAGGCGTGCAGATCCTGCCGGAAAAATGGGCAAAAGCGGCAGTCTCCAAACAGTTTGATAATCTGAAAACCGGTTATCGCGACAATACCTGCGGTTATGGTTTTAATTTTTGGCGCTGCCATGTGCCCGGTACGTTCCGTGCAGAAGGGCTGCTTAGTCAGCGCTGCATGTTTTTCCCAGAACAGGATGCATTGGTTGTGCTGACTGCCGGTCACTGTAAGGACTATGAGGTTATGGATGTGTTCTGGAAGCATTTTCCAGCCTGCTTCGAAACCGCTTCGCTGCCGGAAGATGAAGCCGCCCGCTCGTCCATGCTGCAAACCGCAGAGGCGTGCCATATGGAGGATCTGCCTGCAGCACCGCGCCGCAGCGATCTGGAAAGCAAAATTTCTGGCAGAACGATGCGCTGCAAGACCAATGCTTATACATCTGTAATTTCAGTCTCAATTGTGCAGATGCTTTTCAATAAGCCCGGCAAAATCAACGAAATGCGGCTGGATTTTGACGATGACGGTCTTTCGTTCACATGGAAAGAGAAGTCGTATCAAAATACGCTGCGTGCTGGTATGGACGGCAATTATCGCGTAAGTGATATTGCGTTTGGCGATTTGCATTTTCATGCGTATGCAAAGGCTGCCTGGACGCCAGAGGGAAGATTGCAGCTTTGGATACGCCCGGTCGAAACGGCCCATGTGCGCAAGCTGACGTTTACGTTTACGCCCGGTGGCGCTAAAGTTGTCAATACTTCACAGCCGAAAATGGGCGACCTGGCTGTTTTTTATATCGTCTTTTCAGGCATTGTGCTCAGCCCGGCCATGGAACGCATTGTGCAGGGCGTTGTGCGCACGATCGGCCTGCCGCTCGTAGAGCCGAACATCCGAACGCGTTTTCTAAAATAACGCTACATAAAATGATTGCCCCGCAGCATACAGCTGCGGGGCTTTTTACGTTGTGTTATTTTTTGATGTTTGCCAGCTGTTCACTGACCCAGACTTTGGCATTGTCGGGAATGCGGTCGCCGGCCATTTCAAAGATTTTTTCAATCGTGAAATTCTTGGCCATGGAAAGCATGCCTTTGGAAACATTTATGCCGGCTTCGGACGAGATCTTGTCGATCATGTCTGAAATAAACTTGTCACCCTCCGGATTTTTCATAATGTCGCCAAGCTTGTCATGAATGCTGAAATATCCTTCTTTAAATACCATTTCTTTGCCCCCTTCCAGGTCACTGAACCAGTTTTTGCCGTCGTTTTTCGTCTTCTTCAGCACATAATCCTCGTTTGGCGTGTCAGACAGGATGAAGCGCGCCGTGTCGGTGCAGTCGCCGGCCGCGACTTTAACGACGTTTTCGCCCTCTTTCAGGTGCACGTTTTCAAAAATGAATATCTTGTCGCCGTCCAATTCAGCAACTTTTTCTTTGTTGACTGTCAGCGCAACGTGCGGCTGGTTGGAATACACTTTTACCGTAATGGTGTCGTCTGTGCGGTCGGCGTATCGCTTGGAGCAAATGTGCACGAACGGTTCGCTGCTCCAGTATGCTTTATAAATAAAGAAGCTGTCTTTTTTCGTCTTTCTATCAAAAGTGACCAGGCCTTTGTTGTTGCGCCCTTTTACGCCGCCTTCGTCACGCATGTCAGAGGCAAAGTCAAACATGTTCCACACATGTGTGCTCCAAAGGTAGGGGCGGCTGGCAAAGGTCTCCAGCATTTTTTCGTGGTAGTAGGCCTGGTACTCTTCGCTGTAGTCCTGCATTTTCGGCGTGTCGGTGTGGTACTTTAAAATGCCCTCGCAGCCGTATTCGGAAAGGCCCAGGCAAATGTCGGGGTTCTTTTTATGGAAGTCGTCCAGCCACGGCCCGTTGTCCTCTACGCTGCCCATGTACCACCCGAAATAGTGGTTGTAGGACTGTCTCTTATACACATCTGACGCTGCCGACGACTTAATAGGTGTAGATC
>URDW01000156.1 GCA_900546735.1 uncultured Oscillospiraceae bacterium | reverse complement strand
CTATTTTCAAAATTTTTTCTACGCGCGGTCCAACCGGCTTTTTCGACAGTCTCAAAAGAGGGTTTCACCCTCTTTTTTGTTTTTTGTATTGACAATGCCGGGCGCTTGTGTTAATACTAAAATGAAAAAATTCGGAGGTATTTCTATTATGCCGTACATCAACGTGCAAACCAATGTAACCGTTACACCTGCGCAGGCAGATGCGCTCAAAACCCGCCTTGGCAAGGATATTGCGGCCATTCCCGGCAAAAGCGAGTCCTGGCTGATGGTCAGCATTTCCGGCGGACAGGCCATGTATTTTCAGGGCAGCGCCGCGCCCTGCGCCATGGCGGATATCAGCATTTTCGGCCACGCGTCGGCCGAGGCGTTTGAAAAACTGACGCAGGCCGTTACGGCCTCGCTCAAAGCGGAACTGAATCTGGAGCCCGCGCGTATTTACACCAAATACAGCGAAGTGGAAAACTGGGGCTGGAACGGCGGTAATTTCTGATGGCAAAAGTAAAACTTACGGCTGAAAACGGCCGCTTTCAAATGAATGGTGCGGATTTTCATATCTATTCCGGCGCCATGCACTATTTTCGTATCCCGCAGGCCTATTGGCACGACCGGCTGTTAAAGCTGAAACTGGCCGGTTTCAACACGGTGGAAACGTATGTGTGCTGGAACCTGCACGAGCCGTCGCCCGGCAAGTTCGATTTCTCCGGCATGCTCGATATTGAAAAATACATACAGACGGCCGCTGCGCTCGGGCTTTACGTCATTGTCCGCCCCGGGCCGTATATCTGCGCCGAGTGGGATTTCGGCGGCCTGCCGGCATGGCTTTTGCAGGACAAGAACATGCGCGTGCGCTGCTATTGGCGGCCGTATCTGGACGCGGTGGAACGCTTTTTCCGCGTGCTGTTTGAAAAGCTGAAGCCTTACCTTTCCACAAACGGCGGCCCGGTCATTGCCATGCAGATCGAAAATGAATACGGCAGCTACGGCAACGACAAAAAGTACCTGAACTACCTGAAAAGCCTTTATGAAAAGCTTGGTATGGACGTTTTGCTGTTTACGTCAGACGGCAACAACGACACCATGCTTTCCGGCGGCGCGCTGCCCGGCGTGCTCAAAACGTTCAATTTCGGTTCGGGTTCGCGCGTGGCGTTTTCTTTCCTGAAAAAGTACGATGAAGTTCTGCCGAAAATGTGCATGGAATTCTGGTGCGGCTGGTTCGATTACTGGGGCGGCAAACATCATACGCGCGGCGCAGAGCAGACGGCGTTTGAGATCAAGGGCTTTTTGGAGCAGGACGCCAGCTTTAATATCTACATGTTCCACGGCGGCACGAATTTTGGCTTTACATCCGGCTCCAATTATCACAAAACGTTCCAGCCCACGGTCACCAGCTATGACTATTCGGCGCTTTTGAACGAACACGGCGGCTATACGCCGGCTTACCACAAGGTGCGCGAACTGCTGCTGAAAAAGCAGGGCGTTGCGCCCCAGCCGCTGCCTGCCGAGATCCCGTGCCAGTACATCGGCACAGTGCAGCTGAAAGAGTCGGCTTCGCTTTTTGACAACCTCGAAAACATTGCCGAAAAGCACTTTTCACCGCTGCCCGAAAGTATGGAGCATTACGGCCAGAATTTCGGCCTTATTTACTACAAAACGGTCGTCCGCGGTCGCTATCCGCGCACAACGTATCATGTGGCCGACGTGCACGACCGCGCCTTTGTCTATGTAAACGGCAAAAAGTCGGCCACCATCGACCGCATTCTGGAAAACAAAAAGAAGTTCTGGAGGCCGCTTTATTCCGACACTTTTGAAGTGCCGGCCTTTAACGGTGAATGTGAAGTCGGCGTTTTGGTCGACACGCTTGGCCGCGTCAACTACGGCCGGAAAATGTATGACCGCAAGGGCATTTCATCCATTTATTCCTCTACCCAGGCGCTGATGGATTTTGACGTTTATACGATCCCGCTTGACAATCTTGACCGGCTCGACTGGTCGAAATCGGCCAGAAGCGGACCGCTGTTTTTGCGTGGGCATTTTGATGCTGCGCCCGGCAAAGACGCGTTTGTCAACGTCAGCGGCTTTACGAAGGGCGCTGTCTGGGTAAACGGCTTTAATCTGGGCCGTTACTGGAACATCGGCCCCAGCAAAACGCTTTATCTGCCCGCGCCGTTATTGAAAGAGAATGGCAATGAACTGATCATTCTGGAAATGGAGGACACGGGCGCAAGAAGCCTTGTGATCACCGATAAGCCAGATCTTGGCTGATCTTCAGCCGGAAAGGGAAATATGATTCTTTGGATCGTTTTTGCACTTTTCCTTGTGCTCTCTTTGCTTTTTTTAAGCGGCCACGGCGCTTTTCTGATCGGCGGCTACAACACGGCAAGCGATGAAGAAAAAGGAAAGTACGACGAGAAAAGGCTTTGCCGTCTGATGGGCGCCTGCACGTCGTTTGGCACGCTGTCTTTTCTGGTACTTGCGCTTTTGCAGGACAAGCTCCCGGGCTGGGCGCTTGGCGTGTGGATCTTTGCAACGGTTTTGATCATGGTGCCGGTTGCGTGGGTGCTTTTAAACGCTTTTGGAACCAAAAACGACTGAAACGGTATATTCAACAAAAATCACCCGATACTAGTATCGGGTGATTTTTTATGGAACTTGCAAATTTACTGAAAAATGTAAAAATTTTTGCGGGCTTTGCCAATGTCGTGCGCGTCCTTTCGGTCATGATCCGCATCGTGCAGGCTCTGGCCATCTGCTTCATTGCGCTGCAGGCTGTGCTGATCTTAAAAGACCACGACCGTTACGACTGGAAACTCAAGGGGTAAGTGCGCCGGTACAGGCTGTTGATTTTCTGAAAATAGGCAAAGTCGATCTGGTCGATCGTTTCCCGCGTGGTGCGGAAGCGCCAGTTCTTTTCCGGCACGCCGGGAATGTTCATTCTGGCGTCGCTGCCAAAGCCGCAAAGATCCTGAAATGCAATGATGGTGGTGTTGGCGCTCGATCTCCAAACGGTTTCAATAATTTTCCGGCAGCTTGGGCTCTGGTAACCGCCGTCGCCCCAGTTGCTGCCTGTAAAGCCGCAGTAATCAAGGGCGAAGCGCCGGTCCTCTTCGCTGGCTTCCCACAGCCAGCCCAGCAGGGTGTTGTTGTCGTGCGTGCCCAGGTAAAACACACAGTTTTCCACGGCGTGGTGCGGCAGGTGCAGTGAGTCGGCGTGCGCGTCAAAGCCGAACTGCACGACCTTGATGCCCGGAAAGCCGCTGTCTTTTAAAAGCTTTACCACGTCTTCGCCAAACGTGCCAAGGTCTTCGGCAATGATCGGCTTACGCCCGACTGCACGCAATACCGTCTGGAACAGATCCATGCCGGGGCCTTTGCGCCAGCGCCCCTCCCGCGCCGTTTCGCTTTCGGCCGGCACGGCCCAGTAGCTTGCGAACGCCCGGAAGTGGTCAATGCGCACCACGTCGTAAAGGGTGAGCGCGTTTTGCAGGCGGGAGATCCACCAGCTGTAGCCGTCTTTTTGCATGGCGCGCCAGTTGTAAAGCGGGTTGCCCCAAAGCTGGCCGTCGGCGCTGAAATAGTCGGGCGGCACGCCGGCGATCTCGGTCGGCGCAAGCGTTTTCTGGTCGATCTCAAAAAGCGCGGTGTTTGCCCAGACGTCGGCGCTGTCCATGGCTACATAAACCGGCATGTCCCCGATCACGGCAACGCCTTTTTCATTCGCGTAGGATTTGATTTTTTTCCACTGCTTAAAAAACAGATATTGCACAAATTCCCAAAAACGGCAGCCGTTCTGCAGGCAGCCGTCTTTTTTTTGCACGGCATCTTCAAAACGTGCGTCGCCGCCCCACTGCCACCACGGTTTTTCGCCGTGCACGTCTTTGAGCGCCATGTAAAGCGCAAAGGGCGCCAGCCACGCGTTTTCAGCCTTAAATGCTTCGATCTTGTCTTTTAAATCTGCGTAGCCGTTTTGAAAGCATATTTTTAAAAGTGCCATGCGCTTTTCGGCGGCAAACGCATAGTCGGCTGTGTAGGGCGAGCCGGTGTAACGGTTCGTCTCGGCGTCTGCTTTGGTGCAAAGGCCGTCGGCCGCCAGTCCCGCCGGGTCAATGAACAGAAAATTGCCGGCAAATGCGCTGGCGCTGCAGTAGGGCGAACCGGCCTGGTCCACCGGATGAAACGGCAGCACCTGCCAGTAGGCAAAGCCGGCAGCGCTGATCTTGTCTATAAAATGCAGGCAGTTTTCGTCAAACACACCAATGCCCCAGGCAGACGGCATGGAACTGATGTGCATCAGAACACCGCTGTTTCGTTTGTCTAACATCAAAACACCTCCATAAAAGGTTAGCATGAATCCACAAAAAAATCAATCTTAAAGAGTGAGATTTATATAT
>URDW01000155.1 GCA_900546735.1 uncultured Oscillospiraceae bacterium | reverse complement strand
ATCTACACCTATTAAGTCGTCGGCAGCGTCAGATGTGTATAAGAGACAGGTTCCACCATTTCCACAATGTGGTTGTCGGGCGATGTGCCGGCCAGCAGCATGCCGTTTTTGGCCAGGTCGTCACGGTAGTCGTTGTTGACCTCGTATCTGTGGCGGTGGCGCTCGTAGATCATGGACGACTGGTACAGCTGAAAGCTCTTGCTTTCCGGGTTCAGCACGCAGGGGTACTGGCCAAGGCGCATGGTGCCGCCCATTTCCTGCACGTCTTTCTGCTCAGGCAGAATGTCGATGACCGGGTGTGTGGTGGCCGGGTCGATCTCGGCGGAGTTCGCGTCGGCAAAACCCAGGACGTTGCGCGCAAATTCAATGATGGCGACCTGCATGCCCAGGCAGATGCCCAGGTACGGCACGCCGTTCGTTCTGGCAAAGTGCACGGCCTTGATCTTGCCCTCAATGCCGCGCGAGCCAAAGCCGCCCGGCACCAGAATGCCGTCCATATCGCCAAGTACGGCGTTCAGGTCACAGTCCGGCGCTTCCAGCGTTTCGGAATCGATCCAGTGGATGTCTACTTTGGAGCGCGTGGCAATGCCGCCGTGCTTGAGCGCCTCGTTTACGGAGATGTAAGAGTCATGCAGCTCCACATATTTGCCGACCAGCGCGATCTTGACCTCCTGCTTCGGGTGGCGCAGGGCGTGCACCATCTCTTTCCAGTCGGTCAGGTCCGGTTCGGCGGCGCACTGCAGCCCCAGCTTTTTGATGGCGACTTTGGCAAGGCCCTCGTCCTCCATCATCAGCGGAATGCCGTAAAGCAGGTCGCAGTCGCGGTTTTCAATGATGCACTCGGCATCCACGTTGCAAAACAGCGCGATCTTACGCTTGATGTCGTTGGTCAGCGGGTGTTCGGTACGGCAGACGATGATGTCGGGGTGCAGGCCGAGCGACAGCATCTCTTTCACAGAGTGCTGGGTCGGCTTGGACTTCAGCTCGTTGGAGGCGGAAAGGTAGGGCACCAGCGTCACATGGATAAACAGGCAGTTTTCGCGCCCGGCCTCCACGGCAAACTGGCGGATGGCCTCTAAAAACGGCTGGCTCTCAATGTCGCCCACCGTGCCGCCGATCTCCACGATGCTGACGTCGGCGCCGGATTCGGCATTTTTCTGTATGTATTTTTTGATCTCGTTCGTCACATGGGGAATGACCTGGATGGTCTGGCCGCCGTACACGCCCTTGCGCTCGTCGGTAATGACTTTCCAGTACACGCGCCCGGAGGTCAGGTTGGAGTTTTGCGAAAGCGATTCGTCAATGAACCGTTCATAGTGGCCCAGGTCCAGGTCTGTTTCCGCGCCGTCGTCGGTCACAAACACTTCACCGTGCTGGATCGGGTTCATCGTGCCGGGATCCACGTTCAGGTAGGGGTCCAGCTTCTGGGCGGTGACCTTCAGCCCGCGCGCTTTCAGCAGACGGCCGAGCGAGGCCGCCGTAATGCCTTTGCCGAGGCCGCTGACAACGCCGCCGGTAACGAATACATACTTTTTGTCCATAATAACACCTCTTTCAGATTTATGCCTTTCGGCATGCCGCAAACGATCTGAAATGTCAGACCTTCTTATTTATACAAAGGGACGTGGATTGGTAGACCGGTTCGCTGGTCAGGCGGATGCCCAGTTTCCTGAGCACTTTTTCGTCCGTCGGTGAAAGAATAACAGAGGCGTGCAGTTCACAGCCGTCCAGGTCTTTCAGTCCGTCCAGCGCTTTTTTTGCGTTTTCGTCGGTCACGGCCGAAATGGAAAGCGCTACCAGCACCTCGTCGGTGTGCAGACGAGGGTTTTTGTTGCCCAGGTGCTCGGTCTTCAGCTTCTGCACCGGTTCAATGACCTGCGGGGAGATCAAAAGCACTTCGTCGTCAATGCCGGTCGCGGCCTTCAGTGCGTTCAGCAGCGCGGCCGAGCATGCGCCGAGCAGGGCCGTTGTTTTGCCGGTCACGATCCGGCCGTCGTTCAGCTCTATGGCACAGGCCGGTTCACCCGTTTTTTCGGCCAGCGCCAGCGCCGGCGCCACCGGCGGGCGGTCGTTTACCGTGCAGCCCACTTTGTTCATCAGCAGTTCCAGTTTAAACACCTCGTCGGTGTTGGCCGTGCCGTTTGCCTGCTCGCAAAGCGCTGTGTAGTAGCGGCGGATGATCTCCTGCTTGGCTGCATACTGCACGGCTTCGTCATCCATGATGCAGTAGCCGGCCATGTTCACGCCCATGTCCGTGGGGGATTTATAGGGGCAGTCGGCATAGATTTTTTTAAACATCGCCTCCAGCACCGGGAAGATCTCCACGTCGCGGTTGTAGTTCACGGTGGTCTTGCCGTAAGCCTGCAGGTGCCACGGGTCGATCATATTTACATCGTTCAGATCGGCCGTCGCCGCCTCGTAGGCAATGTTGACCGGGTGGTTGAGCGGCAGGTTCCACACGGGGAACGTTTCAAATTTTGCGTAGCCGGCCTGAATGCCGCGCTTGTTTTCGTGGTAAAGCTGCGACAGGCAGGTGGCCATTTTGCCGCTGCCGGGGCCGGAGGCCGTAATGACCACCAGCGAGTGCGACGTTTCAATGTAGTCGTTTTTGCCAAAGCCCTCGTCGCTGACGATGTGCTCCACATTGGCCGGGTAGCCGTCAATGGGGTAGTGGCGGTAGGTCTTGATGCCAAGCTTTTGCAGCCGGTTCTCGAATTTTACGGCCGAGCTCTGGCCGGCAAACTGGGTCAGCACCACGCTGCCCACAAACAGGCCGTGGCTGCGAAACACGTCGACCAGGCGCAGCGTATCGTCGGCGTAGTTGATGCCGAGGTCGCCGCGGATCTTGTTTTTCTCAATGTCGCCGGCGTTGATGACGATCACGACCTCTGCCTGGTCTTTCAGCTGCATCAGCATTTTCATCTTGCTGTCGGGCAAAAAGCCGGGCAGCACGCGCGAGGCGTGGTAGTCGTCAAACAGCTTGCCGCCGAATTCCAGGTACAGCTTGCCGCCGAACGAGGCAATGCGCTTTTTGATCTGTTCCGACTGGGTGGAAACGTATTTTTCGTTGTCAAAACCAATTTTGTTCATATTCTTCTCCGTCATAAGTTGGGGTATCTGGCTCAAAAAAGGGGCAAAGTCCCGTGGGCCGGGCCCTTCGGGACTTTTTTCCTTTCGGCGCCGGCCGATCGTTTACTTTTAAAAGTTGCTTAAAGTAGGTTTTTGCGCTGCTCCTCGGGCGTGGCCGGGTGCAGGTAAGCGGGCGCAATGTCAAACACGGTCTTGCAGCCGCAAACGCCCTCGCTGTGCAGGCGGTACGCGGCACGCGCATAGGCCAGCAGCACGCTGGACGTGAATTCCGGGTTGGAATCGAGCGTCAGCTTGTATTCGATCACATGGGTGTTTTCGCCGTTCAGGCCCGTTTTGCCGGTGCGCAGCACGCTGCCGCCGTGCGGAATGCCGCTGTGGTCGCGGTCCAGCTCTTCCTGGGAAATAAAGTGTACGGTCGTGTCGTAGTCGGCAAAGTAGTTCGGCATCGTCTTGATGGCCTCTTCAATGGCGGCCTGGTCGGCGCCCGCTTCGGCCACCACAAAGCACTCTCTTGTGTGCTTTTCACGGGTCGTAAGCTCGGGGTTTTCGCCGCGGCGCACGCGTTCCACCGCGCTCTCTACCGGAATGGTGTACTGGCGCGCATCTTTTACGCCGGGGATGCGGCGGATGGCGTCAGAATGGCCCTGGCTCACGCCTTTGCCCCAGAAAGTGTAGTCTTTGCCGTTCGGCAGAACAGCCTGGGCGTAAAGCCGGTTCAGGGAAAACAGGCCCGGGTCCCAGCCCACGGAGATGATGCCGATCTTGCCGCTTTCTTTGCAGGCCGCGTCGACTGCGTTGAAATGCTCGGGGATTTTGGCGTGCGTGTCAAAACTGTCGATCACGTTGAAATATTTGGCCAGCTGTGCCGTCTGCTTCGGCAGGTCGTTTGCACTGCCGCCGCAAAGGATCAGCACGTCGATCTGGTCAGCCATGCTTTCGGCCTTTTCCATCGGGTAAACCGGCACACCGGTCAAAGTCTGTACATTTTTCGGGTCTCTTCTTGTGAATACGCAGGTAAGCTCGGCGTCCGGCGCATTCTGCACGGCGCACTCCACGCCGCGTCCCAGGTTGCCGTAACCTGCAATCGCAATACGCATAAAACTTGTCCTCCTGTTTGCTTGTTTTGCCCGCGTGCGGACAAAGTGCCTTGCACACCGGGTCAATAAAAAATACGAATTTATTATACCATATTGCAGGTGTGCTTACAACAAAAAAATAAAATTCCGCCGCAAATTCTGCGGCGGAAAAGGGAGTGGATTTTGTGTATTTTGTGTGTTAATTGCTGCATGGTCTGTCTCTTATACACATCTCCGAGCCCACGAGACACTGAGCGATC
>URDW01000154.1 GCA_900546735.1 uncultured Oscillospiraceae bacterium | reverse complement strand
GTGCGGTTTTTCTGCTTTTAAAGTACTTTATTTTCTTTAGAGTGCAAGATGCTTTTCTGCTTGAGAATAACAGCGGTCTATTTTTCAAAATTTTTTCTACGCGCGGTCCAACCGACTTTTTCGACAGTCTCTCAGGCGCCTGAAAAGGCGCCTTTTTCATACCCACTGATTACCGGTAAACCAAAATTGAAAAGGCGGCAGTTTACCTGCCGCCTTTTCGCAAATTTAAACCTTAAAGGACTTTTGAAAGAAATTCCTGCAGCCGGGCGTTTTGCGGATTGCCGAAAAATTCGCCGGGTGCATTTTCTTCGCAGATGCGCCCCTCGTCCATAAACAGGACGCGGGTGGCCACCTCGCGTGCAAAGCCCATTTCATGGGTCACAACGACCATGGTCATGCCGTCGTCCGCCAGTTCCTTCATAACGTCCAGCACCTCGCCCACCATTTCGGGGTCAAGCGCCGAGGTCGGTTCGTCAAACAGCATGACTTTGGGGTTCATGGCAAGCGAACGCACGATCGCGATACGCTGCTTCTGCCCGCCGGAAAGCTGCGACGGGTAAGCGTCTGCCTTGTCGCGCAGGCCGACACGGTCGAGCAGGCGCAGCGCATTTTCCGCCGCCTCTTCCTTGCTCATGATTTTCAGGTGCACCGGCGCCAGTGTGATGTTGCCGAGCACCGTTTTGTTGTTGAACAGATTGAAGTGCTGAAACACCATGCCCATATGGCGGCGCACCTCGTTGATGTCGGTCTTTTTGTCGGTGATGCACTGGCCGTCGAACCAAACCTGGCCGGAGGTCGGTGTTTCCAGCAGATTCAGGCAGCGCAGAAACGTGCTTTTACCGGAGCCGGACGGGCCGATGACGACGATCTTTTCGCCCTTGTCGATCTCATAATCAATGCCCTTCAGCACTTCGAGCTGACCGAAGCTCTTGTGCAGGTCACATACTTTTATCACTCTTGCGCAGGCTCCTTTCCATCAGTTTGATCAGCAGTGTAATGATCAGAACGATCACAATATAAATGACAGCCATAGACAGATACGGCACCATAAACTCGTAGCTGTTGGAGCCGATCAGGTTGAACACCTTATACAGGTCGATCGCGCCGATAAAGCTGACGACCGAGGTTTCCTTGATCAGCGAAATAAACTCGTTGCCGAGCGTGGGCAGGATGTTTTTGATGGCCTGCGGGATCACGATCTTGACCATGGTAGTGCCGTAGCTGAGGCCGATGGCACGACCGCCCTCCATCTGCCCGGGGTCGACCGACTGGATGCCGGCGCGCATGATCTCGGACACATAGGCACCGCTGTTCAGGCCGAACACGATCGCCGCCACAGATACAGAATCCATGCGTACACCGAACAAGGGCAGCAAAACATAGTAAAACACCAAAAGCTGCACCACCATGGGCGTGCCGCGGAACAGACCCACATAAAAGCCGGCGATGCCGTTTAACGCCTTCGTAAAACCGTTATTGTGCGGCATCACGCGCACGGTGGCAATAATAAGGCCGATCAGAATGCCGATCAGCAGGCCGACGACCGCGATCACCATTGTGTTGCGCAGGCCGACGCCCATCTGTTCCAGTCCGCCGCGGTTGAGCATTACGTCAACAAACTGGTCTACTTTTTGTCCAAAATTCTCCATAATCCGTAAATCCTAACTTATGTAAATCGTTTCCATTAATGCAACAAAAAGCCGGTTCACGACCGGCTTTTGTTTTGTCGCAAAGTTACGCGTTCGCGTTCATCGCTTCCGCAATGGCCGCGGCGGGCGCCGCGTCAATGATGACGTACTTGATATTGCCGTTCATCATATCCTGCACAGCAAGCGAGCCGTTATCATAGCCCTTGGCCGTAGCCGGCAGGCCGGCAAAACCAAAGCCCTCGGGATCGTCCAGATCACCCTGGATATAGTACTGGGCGGTCGTGCCGCTCTGGCAGCCGATGATGTCCGTAGAGGACAGCTGATTCAGAACAGCTTCCACGTCCTCTGCCGTTTTGCAGTTGTCAAACGTGGTATCGTCCGCCATGGTGATCAGGCGCTGCGAAGCGCTGTAGTAAGAATCCGAGAACGTAACGTAAGCCTCGCGCGATTCGGTGACCGTCAGGCCGGCCATGGCGATATCGCTCTGATGCTGACCGACAGACAGACAAACCGCATCGAAGTTCATGTTCTGAATAACGAGCTCTTTGCCAAGAGAATCGGCAAGCAGCTTCGCGATCTCCATGTCGATACCATAATAAGTATTGCCGCCTTTGGTGTACTCGAACGGTTCAAACTGCGCATTCGTAGCCACCACGAGCTGGTCTTTGGATGTGTCGAGTTCAGCAGATTCGACCGCAGTCGGTTCGCCGCCCGAGAAGAACTTGTCAAGGATCTGGTCAAGCGTGCCGTCCTCTTTGATCTGGGCGATAAATGCGTTGACCTGTTCAAGAAGCTCGGGCTGGTCTTTGTCTACACCGAACGCATACTCCTCATCGGTCAGGTTGATATCAATCACTTTTACCTGGTTGCTGCTGCCGGAGCACGCTGCGAACAGCGTGGCGATCATAGCGATGGCAAGCACAACAGAAAGCACTTTTGCGATCTTTTTCATAAAATTACCTCCGTATTCATATTGGATACACCCATTTTATATGAAAACGTGCCGTTTGTCAACAAAAAATGTATAAATTATCACTTGTTATAAATTTCAGACGGAATTTTCGCATATTTTCAGCAATAATTTTGCATATTTATTCAATTTTCTGAATGTCGTGCATAATTATCCGTTTTTTTATGCAGTATTATTCTTTCAGCCGTTTCTTTTCTTTCTTGTCGGCCTTGTATTTTTTCAAATAGGCATTCGTCTCGCGGATCACGACCGGGCTCAGTGCGATCAGCGCCACCAGGTTCGGGAACGCCATCAGGCCGTTTACAATGTCGGCGATCGTCCAAACCGCCTGCACCGTCATATACGGGCCGATAAACACCGCCAAAATGTAAAGCCAGCGGTAAATGATGACCGGCGCTTTGCGTTTGCCGAACAGGTACTCTACACAGCGTTCGCCGTAATAGTTCCAGCCCAGGATCGTGGTAAACGCAAAGAACACCAGGCTGACCGTCAGAATAATGGCCGGGATCTGTTCGGGCAGGAAGTACATGCCTTTCTGGAACGCATTGATGCTGACTTCCGCGCCCTCCAGCTCGCCGTTTTTCCACGAGCCCATCATCACGATGGCCAGGCCGGTCATGGTGCAGATCACGATCGTATCAAAAAACGTGCCGGTCATGGAAACAAGACCCTGGCGCACCGGGTCCTTCGAGCGGGCGGCTGCCGCCGCGATCGGAGCCGAGCCGAGGCCGGATTCGTTCGAAAAGATACCGCGCGCAATGCCTTTTTGCATAGCGATCGCGATGGAGGCAAACGCGCCGCCGGCGATTGGGCGGATGCCGAACGCACCCTCCACGACCTCTACTATAGCCGCAGGCAGCTTGTCAAGATTGGTGACCATGATGAGCAGAATGGACACCACATATAAAATGGCCATAAACGGCACAATAACAGTGGAAACGCTGGAAATGCGCTGCAGGCCGCCGATCACGACCAAAAACACCAGCACCGTCAGCACGATGGCGGTAATCACAGTCGTCCAGGTGTACTCCGTGCCAAAAAGGGTAACGGTGTGGGCCGCCTGCGGGTCGATCACATTGTTGAGCGCCGTGGAAATGCCGTTGACCTGTGAAAACGTGCCGATGCCGATCAGGCCGCACAAACCGCCGAAAAGCGCAAACAGCTTGCCAAGCCACTTCCATTTTTTGCCCATGCCGTTTTCTATGTAGTAAAACGGGCCGCCGAGCACATGGCCGTCTTTGTCAATGTTTCTGTACTTAATGGCCAGAAAGCCCTCCGTATACTTTGTGGCCATGCCGAAAAAGGCGGCGATCCACATCCAAAACAGCGCGCCGGGGCCGCCGGCCAGAATGCCGATGGCTGTGGCCACGCCGACGATGTTGCCGGTGCCGATCGTGGCGGAAAGCGACGTGCACAGTGCGCCGAAGCTGGAGACCTCGCCGGCCTCGCCCTCTTCATCCTTAAACATGAAGCGCAGTGCCGCCGGCAAAAAACGCACCTGCAAAAAGCCCATGCGCACCGTATAATAAATGCCGACAAAAAGGATCAGAACGATCAGGGGCACGCCCCAGACCCAGTCGTTGACTGTGGAAAGGATCTCGTTAAGTTTTTCCATCAACTCACTCCTACAGCAAAAATTGAATACGCTTCATTTTACCACTGAAGTGCCCTGTTTTCAACAAAAATGTGCACAAATGTTAAAAAACAAACGAAAAAAAGCAGCACAAAAGCCCTCCGGCCGGAGGGCTTTCAGCGTGCCAAAAAAGGTATAATGGCAACAAATTATACAGCCTGACACGCTGAGAGGCTGTCA
>URDW01000153.1 GCA_900546735.1 uncultured Oscillospiraceae bacterium | reverse complement strand
TCTCTGCGCAGTACAGCGTGTATGCCGGCAGACCGTACCGTCTGCGCGGCAAAATCGCAGTCTATATGTCCAAAATGCTTCCTTCGTCTATTTTACAAAAACAAAACACATTTTGCAATGCAAGCGGGGAAATCTTAAGAAAATACGCAAAAAAACAAGGGCCAAAAAGGCCCTTGTTTTTTACAGTCTATTAAACGATATTAATCGCTGCTATCCGAAATGGCATAATCCACGCCGCGGCGTTTTTTCAGCCGGGTGCGCAGCGTTTTGAAAAAGTCGCGCAAAAGGCAGGCGCATTCCTCCTCCAAAAAGCCGCCGGTGACTTCCACCGTATGGTTGTAGCCAAGCGCATTAAAATCGGCCACAGAGCCGAACGAGCCGGCCTTGTCGTCGTACGCGCCGAACGTCAGCCGGCGCAGGCGCGCGTTCAAAATCGCCCCGGCGCACATGGGGCACGGTTCCAGCGTTACAAACATTTCACACTGCCAAAGCCGCCAGCCCCCAAGCGCTTTGCAGGCCGAATCGATCGCCTCGATCTCGGCATGGTAAAGCGCATTCTTGCCGGTTTCACGGCGGTTGCGGCCCTCGCCGACGATCACGCCGTCTTTTACAACAACGGCGCCCACGGGCACCTCGCCTTCGGCTGCGGCCTGCGCGGCCAGTTCCAGCGCGCGCGCCATACACGCCTGCGGCGTAAGCGGCGTCATCCGATCGGCACGATCGTGGTGACCGTGAAATACACCAGGCACAAAAGCGGAAGGATCATGCCGGGCACACAGAAAAACGTAACGAGCCGCCTGCCGGTCGTCATGGGCAGCGGGTCCTTCGGCTCGCGCTTAAAGCTGCCGTCGCGGATCAGCACGACCAGGCCGAACACGGCAAGCACAAGGTAAACGGCCATCAGCACGATGCCGGCTATGTCGGCCGCAGAATCATTTGCAAAAAACGCGATCACGTCGTAAAACACAGAGCGGAAATTGTTTGCAAAGTGCACAAAAATGGCCGGTGCGATGCTGTCGGTCTTCATGGTGATGTAGCCGAGCACGGCGCCCACGAGCGACGCAAAGATGAACTGCAGCACATTGCCGTGCAGCAGCCCGAAGATCAGGCTGGAGGCAACGACCGCAAACACCTTGCCGTTTTTGCGCAGGTACTGCATGGCGCTGCAGCGCATGGCCACCTCTTCACAAAATGCCGGGGCAATGGCCGTGGCGACCAGCAGCAGCACGCATTCGACCGCACTGGCTGGTTCGCTGCTTTCCCCGCCCGTCAAATCGTAGCCGAGCGTATTGACAAGCAGCTCCAGAAAATTGACCAAATAATTGATGAGCACGCAAAGCCCAAGGCCGATACCGCTCCAAGCCCAGAATTTTTTGGCGCCGATCTTTTTGTCCGGAATGATCTTGTTAGGATTTTCACCGCGTTTTTTCAGGATCAGCGCGGTCAGCAAAAACGGCAGCATGACGCAGATGACCGACACGCCGATCACGGTGAAACCGTAGGAAAACGCCGCCGAATTGTTGTACGCATCGGCAAGTTTGCCGGAAAACAAAATGGGCAGCACCACAATGTTTTGCAGCAGGAAATAGGCCGTGATCAAAAGCCCCATAATGTTGCCCTGGCGGCGCAGCGTCTTTTTTTGCAGGTCATAGGCATGGTTGAACTGCGCAAAATCCCTGCGAAATGCCTCGGTCGCAGCATCATATTGGCGGGCGCCGCCCGGTTGCCCGGACGCAGAGCCCTGCGGTGCGCCGGAACTGCCGGTCGGCTGGTTTGCAAACGGGTCGTAATAGTACGGTTCGCGCATTCAGGAATCACTCGTTTCGTTTAACTGTAATAATTCGGTCACATACGGCAGCGATAAGATCCAGTCGCAGTATGTATGCCACTCGGCAAGCTTATGGTTGCGGCGCGCAAAATAGATGTTGAAAAGCGTTTCGTAATTGAGCGTGCAGGTGCGCATCTGGTTGTAAGAAGTCGGCAGCAGCTGGATCATGGTGTACCAGTCGCTTTTGTCCTTCGTCTCCAAATAATGCCGGCGCAGGCGCTCGAGCTCATCAATGACCTTTTGCATGGTCATAAGACCGGAAGCATTCATATGGTCGGTCGAAAAATCGGCAAGCTCAAACGGCTTGGAATGGATCTTGTGCATGGTGGAGGTGGAATTGGCAACGGTCGCGACCTTGTAGGTGTCGTACTCCTTCCACCAGTAAAGGGGCGCTGTCACATCCACGCTGACAAAGATCATGCGGATGAATTTGCGGTGATCCGACCCGGCATGGCAGAGCCTTTTGGCAAGGTCCAAATCGTTCGGGCCAAGCACATAGCTGCCGCTTTCGTCATAATAGCTGTCGGAACGCGCCCACGAGTTGAGCGGATTGCGCGCGCCGCGCATGGCGTTTTCCAGGTTCATGACCGCCGTTTTTTCCAGCTTGATCATTTCAGTTCCCCTGCCAGCTTTTTCAGATAAGCGCGCAGCTGGTCAGCCGTTTCCGGGTGTCTGAGGCCGACTTCGATGTTGGCCTGCAGAATGCCGAACTTGTTGCCCATGTCATAACGCGTGCCGACGTAATCCACCGCCGTTACGCCCTCGGTCTGGGCCAGCGTGCGCATGGCGTCTGTCAGCTGCAGTTCGTTGCCCGCGCCAAGCGGCGTGTTTTCCAGGATGCCGAAAATGCTCGGGGGCAGCACAACGCGGCCGAGGATGGAATAATTGCTCATCACCTGCTCGGGAGCCGGCTTTTCGATCATGTCGGTGCAGTTGAACCAGTTGTCGTGCAGCGGTTCTACCGCCAGCGAGCAGTACTTGGTGATCTGGTCAGACGGCACCTCTTTCACGCCGACAACGCCCTTGCCCGTCTCATCATACGCATCGATCAGCTGCTTGGTGACCGGCACGCCGTCGTCCACGATCACGTCGTCGCCGTAGAGCACGGCGAACGGTTCGTCGCCGACAAAGTTCTTGGCGCAAAGCACCGCATGGCCAAGGCCCTTGGTGACTTTCTGGCGGATGAAATAGATATTGCCAAACGAAGCGCAGGCCAGAACATCCTCATAGATCTTCTTTTTGGACGGGTTGTTCTTCAGCTTATCCTCCAGCTCATAGGCATGGTCAAAGTGGTCCTCGATCGCGCCTTTGCCGCGGTTCGTGATGATCAGCACCTCTTCAATGCCGGAGCGAAACGCCTCTTCCACAATGTACTGGATGGCGGGTTTGTCCACGATGTTGAGCATCTCTTTCGGCACGGCTTTAGAAGCGGGCAGCACGCGCGTGCCCATGCCGGCCGCAGGGATGATCGCCTTTCTTACTTTCATTTTAAATACCTCCGTAAAATGAAATCTATACCCGGCGGGAACCGCCGTTTATGACAAAATTAAAAAACAGAAACGAGCTGCATGATGAGCCCCAGCGCAATATCCATCAGGCAATAGGCGATGACCGGCGAGAAAATGCTGGTCGAGCCGCCTGAAGCGATCAGAAAATACAGGTAGTTCTTGCCGCCGAGGTCTGCCGCCGGCTGGCCGAAAAACGGGTTCACCTGCATAAGATCTTCGCCGTCTTCCACCTTTTCGTGCGACTTTTCAATCAGCTCCAAAGTGCGTTTCATGTAGAGCCGGTCGGCGAGCAGCGCGCACACGATGTGTTCCGCCAGCGTAAGCGCGCCGACGATCAAAAACGCCGGCAAAACGGCCTGGAATTCCGCAGAAGTCACAAGCTGGCTGTTGGTCAGCGCCTCGCCGGAGCGCAGCGACTGGTAAAGCATGTTCATATAGGTTTGGTACGGCTGGTAAAAAAATGCCGTGACCAAAACATTGATGATTTGTTCGACCAGCAAAAACAGGATGCCCGGTTTGGTCGCCTTGCGCCAGAAGAAATAGTAAGCGCCAAAGAAAAATGCGCCCCAGTTCCACGAAAGCTTTTTCTTTTTATCGGAAAATGCCAGGAAGCGGCCGATGAAACGGTCCACATTCGTGCCGACGGCAACGGCCCACTCATAAAGCGGGCGGCCGGAAATGTGGCGCGCGTCGCCCCTGTACTTTTCCACGCGCGCATTGGCGTACATGCTGTTCGCGCCGGCGCCGCCCGAAAAAGGCGTAGACGAGCCGTTCGCCCGAGCCTTCGGCTGTTCGGCGCTGTCCTGCCCGGCAGCCGGCCCCGCCGGATCTTCGGCGGCGGTTTCACCGTTTTTCACCTTGCCAAGCGGCGAAATGTCAAACGGTGCGTCGGGGGCACTGTCCTTTTGCGCCTTTTCTTTTTCACGGTCAAAAACAAAACCGCTTTCGTGCAGCTTTTCATTTACGCAGTGGCCGACGGCGTTATAGCAGGCGCGGTGGTGCGGTGTGCCGCAGACCGGGCAGCAGACGACGTCGTCACCCTCTTGAAATGCCTGGTGACAGACCGGGCATTCGATCCCATCATAAAGTCCCATAAATTCTCCTTAAAAACCAAAAGCGCTTCGGGCAGCCAAATGTGCCTATATACAGCCTGTCTCTTATACACATCTCCGAGCCCAC
>URDW01000152.1 GCA_900546735.1 uncultured Oscillospiraceae bacterium | reverse complement strand
ACGAGATCGCTCAGTGTCTCGTGGGCTCGGAGATGTGTATAAGAGACAGCGGTTGTACTGTTCTACAACGCTTTCCATTTCTCGGAAAGTACGCATAAACACCTGCACATCGGGATAACCGTCCTCTTTGAGCGTATCGGGGATTTTATCCAACCTGTCGGCAATCTCTGTTTCGGTTTCTTTGATTTTTACCTCCAACGCTTTTCGTTCTTTGCCTTTGAAAATTCCCTTTGTATTGGCAAGCTGCTGTTTCAACTGCGGCAAAACTTTATCCTGCAAGGTTTTGATTTCCCTTGCCCTATCCTGTACTTTTATCATCAGGTTTCTCATATGGCAAAACTCTGCCATATCAATGTCAAGCGTAGGCTTGGGTGGCATATCTTTCTCCCGAATAAGGTTTTGCAGAAAATCTTTTGCCTTTGCCACAATCCCACGGAACAGATTAGGTAACCAGCCTTTGCTCATGATTGACTGACTTGCTTTTTCGTGTATCTCGGTCTGCTTGACTTCTAAAATCTTTGCTTCGGAAATACCTGATAACAACGCCATATCCGCTGTCCTGTTCCATTCCTGCCTTGCAGTGTTATCCGCTTCAATCTCGGCGGCTTTGGGATTGTTCTTACCGATTTTCTTGGTGGGAAGATAAACGCTGTTCTTATCAAACACCTTTAACTGCTGTTCGGGATCGGAGATATGCCGATTGATAAGGTCGGTGTAAATCTCTTTTACCTCCCGAAGAAAAGGCTCACTTTTGAATTTATCATCTTTCACGGTAAAGAGGTGGCTTTCGTAAACCTCGCCCTTTTTTATGACGGTACAGCCTTTTCGTATCTGTCCGTCCTCCCCTGTGATTTCTTTCTTGGTGCGTACCCTTTTGCCTGTTTCATCATAGAACACGCTGCGTGTGGCTCTCTTGATGTCAGGTTCAGGAAGCAGTTTTCTTTCGCTGAAGATAAGGTGGATATGATAGTTTGTCTTGCGTTTGTTGTGGTGGAGGGCTGACACGCACTCCACACCATACCGCCTGTGGAACTCCTCCGTAAAATCTTCAAGGACTTCCTGCGGCTCATATCTTATATATACTTCAGGCAGGGCGATAATTAATTCCCTTGCTTCAATACATTTGCCCTCTGTACCGCTTCGCTTAAATTCCTGCTGGCTTTCCCTTGCAAGGTTACTCCAAAATTCATTGTCAGCGGTGCGGTAGGTGGCATAGAGATTTTCCTGTCTTGCGTGGCTTGTGATATAGGATATTCTTCCCTTGACATTGGGTAGCTTCGACATCTGTATAAATGAATGTCTTGCCATATACTCCTTCCTCCCGTGACGGGCATACTCTTTTTGCAACCGAGAAATCGGTTGCCGCTGTTTCGGCGGCGTAAGCAGACGGACAGCGAAGAAAACAGTGTGCTGTTTTCTTCTGTATCATAGCGGCGGTGCATTGTCCGAAGCTGTGATACAGTGCCCCCTGCAAGGGCGAAATACCCAGAGTACAAATCGAAGATTTGTGCGAGGGGTGTATTTCGCTCTCAAACGCCGAGGGCTTAGGGTTACTTTCCGAAAAGAGAATGGATGGTCATTCCACTCTGCGGACATCATCGGGCTTCAGAAGATTTCTTCCCTGATTGACCGTCAGAAACCGTTCCAGCGTGTCCCTGCGGATAATGGTCTTGCGCCCCACTTTGAGGACGGGCAGCTTTCCCCATTCCACCAGCTTCCGCATGGTGTTCCTGCCGATACCCGTACATTCTGCGGCTTCCTCTATGGTAAGTCCCATTTTGACTGCGCTCATTCTATCAACCTCCTTTTTAGAATACTCATTTTGCAACTACTGTTTTATCATTATACTTATTCTGCCATCTCTTGTCAACCTATTTTGCAACCATTCATAGTTTATTTACAACTTTCATTGAGATAAAGGTTGCAAAATAAGTATCGGCGTGTTATACTGATACCAGTCAGGAGGTGAACACCTTGAAAAAAGAAACCACATTCACCGCAAAACAGGTCGGTGGACGGATTAAGGAACGCCGCACAGAGTTAAACATTACCATGCCGGAACTCGGCAGGCGTGTAGGCGTGAACAAATCCACCATTCAGCGGTACGAAGCGGACGGAGTTGATCCGAAGCGCACAATGGTTATCAACGGTCTTGCGGAAGCGTTGCTCACAACTCCCGAATGGCTGACAGGTCTTTCCGATGATAAGGAATATGACACCTATACTCTCTGCCAGCGGGATATTGAGGAACACATCAAGAAGTATCTGGACACAGTTTCCCATACGGTAAAGGGTGAGCCGCACCAGCAGCTTCTCACGACATTTCTCGGCAAGATGGTTGACCTGTATACGGTTATGACCTACTACTTTGCTGACGCTATGGAGGAAGTTGACCGTGTGGCGGAGGACAAAGGGCTGAAAGAGTCTCTTGGGCGGTACGCCATAGAGTCCGGGGCGATCATGGAGCAGGTATACCGTAAGAAGATGGAAGTACCGATTGAGGATATGAAACGGTTTTTAGACGGGATTTTACATATCCACGATGAGGGGCGCACAAGAATGTCGATGGGCGCACTTTTCGGGATAGTGGAGGAAGCCGAAGAAAGGCTTTCCGAAAAAGAAAATTCCGTGGCACCTTGACAAGTAAAGACGCCAGTTGACTTTCACTGGCGGAAGTGACACAATTACTTTACGCACACCATATGTCACAGTCCCGATTGCCACGGATAGAAAGGAGTTTTTTATCTATGGCAAAAGGTTCTGTAAGAAAGAAAGGCAAAAAGTGGTACGGACGCTTTTATATTGAAGATGAAAGCGGCAGAAAAGTGCAGAAAGAGTTTGCAGGCACAGAGAGCAAGGCGGAAACAGAAGCCATGCTCCGCAAAGCGATAGCGGACTACGAGGAAAAGCAGTTTGTCGGGAAAGCGGAAAACATCACGGTAGGCGATATGCTGGATATGTGGGTAGAGGAAGAACTGAAACCCGGCAACTTAAGCAACGGGACGGTCATGTCCTATCAGGGAACAGTCAACCGTATCAAGCAATATCCCATTGGCAAACGCAAGCTGAAAACCGTGACCGCCGACCATTTGCAGGCGTTCATTGATTTTCTGAGCTACGGTGGGACAAACCCGGACGGGACAACTTCAAAGCCCATGAGCAAAGGATATATGCTCCTGTTCTCGGCGGTGTTGCAAAATTCCTTCCGCTTTGCGGTTTTCCCGAAAAAACTGATTACCTTTAACCCTATGCAGTATGTGAAGCTGAGGGGCAGGAAGCAGGAAACGGATATTTTCTCGGACAGTGAGGAAGATACTTCCAGTATTCCTACTATCACCCATGAACAGTTCCAAAAGCTGGAGGAATTTCTCAAGGCAAAAGATAATCCCGCCTTGCTGCCTGTGCAGATAGCGTACTACACGGGGCTTCGTATCGGGGAAGTATGCGGCTTGACTTGGCAGGATATTAACCTTGAGGAACAATATCTCACGGTACGCCGAAGCATGCGCTATAACGGAACAAGGCACACAACCGAAGTGGGAACGACAAAACGGAGCAAAGTCCGCACCGTTGATTTCTGCGACACGCTGGCGGCAATCCTGCGGGCGGCAAGAACAGAACAACGCAAAAACCGTTTCCGCTACGGGGAACTTTATCACCTGAACTACTACAAAGAAGTAAAGGAAAAAGGGCGCACCTATTATGAGGTTTACAGCCTGCAAAGGACAGAGGAAGTCCCGGAGGATTACAAGGAAATCTCCTTTGTCTGCCTGAGAGCAGACGGGGCGTATGAAGCGCCGAGTACGGTAGGGATTATGTGCAGGGCGGCAAAGAAGAAAGTGAAAGGGCTTGAAGATTTCCATTTCCACACGCTCCGTCACACCTACACAAGCAATCTGCTTTCCGGCGGCGCAAAGCCGAAAGATGTGCAGGAACTTCTCGGACACTCCGATGTCAGTACCACAATGAACATCTACGCTCACTCTACAAGGGAAGCGAAGCGCACTTCCGCAAGGCTGCTGGATAAGGTGGTCGGCGGGGAATAAAAAGTTGCCCTTGTTTCGGCTCGTAAGGGCAAAAACAAGGGCAAACAGATAAGGTTTGAATGAAAAACAGGCGTGAAGCCTTGAAAAATCAATGGTTTTTGAGGATTAGATAGTTAAATTGAAATTTGAAAATTGAAAATTATAGTCGGGAAGACAGTTTGCAAAATGCAAAACATTGTCTTCCCGACTGCTTTTTATATGTGATTTACCGATATACCGTAGCGGCGATCAGCGATCGCCATTTGATTTGGTTGTAAAACCAAATCAATAATAGATGCCGCAATAAAATTGTGACAATGCACGGTCGAACCGATTTTGCAATCGTTTCGATTGGCGGTCACTGACCGCCGCTACAATTAAACCTTAACATTACGGTGGTACACCGTTAAAACAGTTCCGGGTGCATTCGGCTGTAGTGAAAAATGTACTGCTGGGCGATGCCTGCGTACTGACCGAAATCGTCACCGTTCATATTAGGGAACAGCTTTTCCATTGCCCGTTTCATCCACACAT
>URDW01000151.1 GCA_900546735.1 uncultured Oscillospiraceae bacterium | reverse complement strand
CTATTAAGTCGTCGGCAGCGTCAGATGTGTATAAGAGACAGCATTGAATTACCATATACATAATAGCACAACGCCGAAAAATGTCAAGCAAAACTTTATTTTATATTTAAAATATATAAATTAAAGCCTGAAATGGCGCGCCACAGGGGCAAAAAAGCACAAAAGCGCAGCCGCAAACGCGGCCGCGCTTTAAACGTAACGAACTTATTTGTCGGTCACCTTGGGCAGACCTTCCTTGTCGTACATGCAGACGGCTTCGGTCATGACCTCAATGCCAAGGGCAATGGCTTCCGGCACAAGATTTTCCGGGTTGTCAAGACGCGTGTGGTAATAACGCGGCGGCGCCGGGTCCATGGCGGCAAAGCCGGTGGCCGGGATGCCACGCTGCGTGAACGCAGCCGCGTCGCAGCCGCCTATGTAAATGGACTCATACTTCAAATCAAGTCCGCAGTTTGCACCGGCGTTTTTAACAAGCGTTTTGGCGCCGGCATGGTGCCTGAGCGTACCGGAAAGGTCGCGGTCATAAACCGCGATGGTGTCCAGGTCGCGGAACGTGTCGCAAGCCACGACACAGGTGGGAATGGCTTTCATCTCGTCCTCATGCGCCTTGACATAGGCCTTGGCGCCGCGCAGGCCGGCCTCTTCCGAACCGGAGCAGATGACAACGACCTCTGTGTTTTCAAAGCGGATGCCCGCTTCGTCGAGCGCCTTGACAACGCCCATGCCGACATAGCAGCCGGTCAGGTTGTCGGAAGCGCCGGGCACGCTCTTCGTCCAGCTCTGGAAGAAGAGGAACGCAAGTTCGAACGGCACGAACACGCAGGAGACGACGAAAAACAGGATAAAGAACCAGCGGGCACTTTCAATGTCGGCAGCCGGAGAACCTTTGCCGACGATGATGCACACCAGCGCAAAGATGGTGTCGACCACAAGACCGACAACGGCCGGGATCTCGACAAAAAGCTTTGCCTGCAGGCCGCCCATCAGGTAGTTGAGCGTCCATTCAAACTGGCTGTCGGCATGGCCGACGATGATGAAGCGCTGCTTGACCTCGCCCGTAGGCTTTCTTTTGGCGACCAGGTTGTGGGAAGTCTGCTTCGGGAAAAGCTTGTCGTCAAACTGACGGTACATCAAAAACTCAAAAAGAAGCGGCACGAAAGCCAGAATGCACAGCATGAAGGCCGCAATGGGGCTTAAAAACCAGTTGACAAACACGCTGGCCACACCACAGACGACCGTAAACGGAATAAAGCCCATAAAACCCTGGCGGTGCACCTCGAACGGCTCGATCGAAGTTTCCTCGCAGTAATTTTTCAGGTCTTTTTCCATCCACTTCTGCGCGCGCAGCTCCTCCGGGCTGCCCGGTTTTCTGGGGCCGATCTTTTCGCAGATCTTTGTGATTCCGGACACAGAATACTTGGCCTGCTTTTCGATGTCGATGGAATCGCTGTACTCAAGTGCAACTTTCATGACTACTCCTCATTTCCAGCCGGGGACCTGAGCCGCCGGCTTAATTTAATAATTTATTTATATAATAGCATTCAGTACAGTCCAATGTCAACAAAATGTCCGGAAAATGTTAAAAAAATTTTAATGCCTATTGTACATCTGTGCAAAAACAAACGGTTTTCGCAGAATTTTGCACCCCGGCATTTGAAAGCAAACCGGTCAGTCCAACTTATAAACAAACAGACCGGACAGAAGCTTTGGCTCGAACCAGGTGGATTTCGGCGGCATAATGCGGCCGGCGTCTGCGATCGCCATGAGTTCCTCGACCGAAACCGGGAAAAGCGAAAACGCGACGCGCATATCCTTCGCTGTGCGCCGTTCCAGTTCGACCATGCCGCGCACGCCGCCGACAAAGTCAATGCGCGCGTCACGGCGCGGGTCTTCAATGCCGAGCACGGGCGCAAGCAGATTATTCTGCAAAATACTGACATCGAGCGACTCGACCGGATCAGACTCGTCTATAAACTCGGGCTTTGCCTCCAGCTCATACCACTTTTTGTCCAGATACATGCCGAACGTGTGGCGCTTAAACGGCTTATAGCTTTTGAACGGGCCGCCGGTGCGCTCGCTGATCGAAAAGCGTTCGCCGACCTTTTGCAGAAACGCATCTGCTTCCAGACCGTTCAGGTCACGCACAACGCGGTTATAGTCCATGATCTCCAGTTCATTGTGGGCAAAGGCCACGCAGAGGAAATAGTTGAACGCCTCCTGCCCGGTATAGCCCGGGTTTTCGGCACGCAGCTTCTGGCCGACATGCACCGCCGAGGCACAGCGGTGGTGGCCGTCAGCAATATAAAGGCTGTCGATCGCGGCAAAATAGGTGCTGATCTTTTCGACCGTTTGTGCATCGTCCACACGCCAGATGGTGTTGTGCACGTCGTACTTTTCAAATTCGTAAAGCGGGTGGTGCTCCGACATCCACATGGAGGTCAGCATGTCGAGCGCATGGTTCTGCCGGTAGGTCAGAAAGATCGGGCCGGTGTCGGCGCCGCACGCCTCAATGTGGCGGATGCGGTCCTGCTCTTTTTCGGCACGGGTCAGCTCGTGGCGCTTGATCTGGCCGTTTAAATACGCATCGATCGAGGCGCAGCCGGCAATGCCGGTCTGGCTGCGTGCGCCGAGCGTCTGCTTATAGATATAAAAACAAGGCTGTTCGTCCTGCACCAGGCAGCCATCCTGCTCCAGGCAGGCAAGATTTTGCGCAGCCTGTGTGTAGACAGCGTCGCTGTACGGGTCTGTGTCCGGCGGCATCGTTGCCTCCGCACGGTCGACCGTTAGAAAAGAATGCGGATTTTCCTGAATCGTGCGGCGCACTTCGTCAGCGCTGACCACATCGTAGGGCAGATCAGCAACGAGCGCCGCGTAGTCCTCTGCCGGACGCAGGGCGCAAAACGGTTTGAAAACAGCCATGTTTTTTTACCTCGTTATTTTTTGGGTTTGTTTTTATTGTACAGGATACGCAGACCATCCAATAGAAGGTCGTTGTCCACTGTTGTTTCACAGGTGCAGTATTTGGCGATCATGGGGCCGAAGCCGCCGGTCAGCACAACAAAGGCTTTTTCGCCAAGCTCCTGCTCAAACCGGTGCACAAGCCCGTCGATCATGGCGGCTGTGCCGAACACAGCGCCGGAATTCATGCAGTCGGCCGTGTTGGTGCCGATGGCCTTTTCGGGCGCGCCGAGATGGATCTGCGGCAGCTGGGCCGTAGAGCCGCTGAGCGCATTTAACGCCGTTTTGATGCCGCAGGCAATGGCGCCGCCGCGGTACGCACCGCTGCTGTCAATAACAGAAACGGTGATGGCCGTGCCGAGGTCGCAGACGATCTGCGGCAGCGGGTACTTGGCGATGCTGGCCGCCGTGGCCACGACCATGTCGGCCCCGAGTTCACCGGGATTGTCGATTTTGATGTTGATGCCGGTCTTCAGACCCGGGCCGACGATCAGCGGCCGGCAGCCGGTCAGCAGGCGCACGGCCTCGGCCAGCGTCTGCGAAAGCGGCGGCACGACCGAAGAGATGATGCCGCCGTCGATCTTTTTGGCATCTATATTGCGCACATAAAAGACAGACGAAAGCTTGATGGCGTATTCATCGGCCGTTTCATGGAGGTTTGTGGTAAGCCGGCACTCAAACACCAGCGTGTCGCCGTCAAAAACGCCGAGCACGATGTTGGTGTTGCCGACATCTATTGTTAAAATCATACCTGTTCCACCCGATTGATTTTTGCTTTGGAAAGGGCTTTGGCGACCGCGCCGCCGAGCACACAGCACGCCGGCATTTCCAGCGCACCGTTCAGACCCACAAAGGTAACGGCAAACGCAAACACGTTGACGCCGCCGACGTTGAGCGACTGGATGTAATCGGTGTTCCAGAAGCACAAAAGCAGCACGCCCATAAACAGCAGCGTATTGAGCAGCGCCGTGCACAAGCCGGTGACAAAGTAGCCCACCGTTCTCGTTTTGTCGATTTTTGCAATGGCTTTAAAAATCAGGCCGGCCAGCCAGCCGACCGCCGCGCGCGTGGGCACACAGACCAAGAAGGTCAAAAACGCATTGATGCCCAGCAGCTGCGCCCCAAAGGCACTGAGGCCGAAAACGCACTGCAAAAACGATGTGATGCCGAATGCAAGGCCGAGCACGGCTCCTGCTCCGGGACCCATGACCATGGCACCGATCGCGACAGGCACGGTGATCAAGCTGATCTCAAGCCCGCCGGTGCGGATGTAACCAAGGCCGGTGAACGCCATAACGATGATGATGGCGATGAGGATGCCAAGCTGCGTCATCCTCAGAATCTTTTGGTTTTTCATATTCAGTTTCCTTTCTGCTGCTGTTCCGGAATTGGCATAACGCCTAAGGATACAGCGCAAGGTCATTATACAATGAATAGGAAAAAAAGTAAAGCCATATCCGCTTTCTGCGCATTTTTACGGCAGATCTGCCCTTAAAACGACAACACGCCCAGATGTTCGAGCAGGATCTTCAGGCCAAGCAGGATCAAAATGACGCCGCCCGCGATCTCAGCCTTGGCTTTGAAGCGCAGGCCGAACACATTGCCGACTTTCAGGCCGAGGGCCGAAAGCAAAAAGGTGACGACGCCGATGCAGGCAATGGAGACCGGCACGTTGACGCCCGGCATAACGC
>URDW01000150.1 GCA_900546735.1 uncultured Oscillospiraceae bacterium | reverse complement strand
CGAAGGCATATTTTTAAACTTTTCCTGCCCGTTCCCGAAAAAAAGGCAGCAGGCGCACCGCCTGACACACCCGCGCTTTTTGGAAATTTACAAAACACTGCTCAAAGACGGCGGCGTCATCTGCCAGAAGACCGACAACATGCACTTTTTTGAATATTCGCTGGAAAGCTTTTCGCAAAACGGCTTTGCTTTGCAGAACATTTCACTGGATCTGCACAAAGATCCGCCCGAGGACAACATCATGACCGAATACGAAAAGAAATTCGTGAACATGGGACTGCCCATCTACCGGCTGGAGGCCACTGTAAAACCCGAATAAAGCACAACCGGCACGCGAACTGCGTGCCGGTTTTCATGTTACCGGAAGCGGACAGAAAATTTCTTGCCAAAATCCGCCGGCGTGTGCTATATTGAAAGCAGAGAGGGGGCACAGCGTTGGAAACGAAACAGTGTGAAGAATTTTTAGAAGACGTACTGGACATTGCCCGCCAGCTGATGCAATCGGGCGCCGACGCCCAGCGGGCCGAAGACACGATCCGCCGCATCTGCAGCGCCTATGGCTTTGTAAGCTGCGAAGCCTATGTGATCTCTTCCCTGATCGTGGTCACGATCAAAGACGAGGCCGGACGGCATTATACGCAGTCGGTGCGCATCCGTTCGACCGGCACTGATCTTGGCCGGCTGGAGGAGCTGAACGCTTATTCCCGAAAGATCTGCGCCGAGACCCCGGACGTAGCGGCCATTACCAAAGACCTGACCAGCTACAAAAAGCCGCCCTCCAACATGGTGCTCAAATGTGCCGGCTACATGCTGGCTGCCGGCGGCTTTGCCGTTTTTTTCGGCGGCAGTATGCTTGACGGCCTTGCGGCGGCATTAACGGCCATTCTTATCTTTTTTATGGACTACAACTTTAAGCTGCGCAACATCAACAACGTTGTGTATACGTTTGTGGCCAGCTTTCTGTCCGGCTGCATTGCGTGGCTGCTTTACGCCGCCGGCCTGGGCAACAGCCTGGACAAAATCATGATCGGCGACATCATGCTGTTCATTCCCGGGCTGATCGTGGTCAACAGCGTTAAAGAGCTTTTTAACCGCGACATCATGACCGGCCTTTACAAGCTTGTGGAGGCCGCGCTGGTGACCGTTTCCATTGCGGGCGGATTCGGTCTGTCGCACATTGTAATGGGAGGTATCGGGCTGTGAAAGAGAGTTTGATCCAGCTGCTGACAGCCGGAATCGGTACGCTCGGCTTTTCCATCTATTTCCGGGTCAGTGCACGCAACGTGGCCGCCTCGACCGCCAGCGGCGTTTTGGGCTGGGCCGTTTACCTGCTCGTTTACCATTTCAGCAAAAGCTTGTTTTTGGCCAATTTCGTGGCGGCCTGCGCCGTGTGCGGCTGGTCAGAACTGATGGCGCACAAGCTGAAAACCCCTGTAACGATTTTTTTGGTGACCGGCTGCATTCCGCTGCTGCCCGGCGGCCTGCTTTACTACACGATGGATGCGCTGCTGCAAAATGATACGGCGCTGTTTCGCGCAAACGCCGCCGACACGCTGCTGGTCACATTCGGCCTCGCAAGCGGTATCGTTGTCACCGCTATTTTGGCAAGCCAGTTCCGCAAACGTAAAAAAGCGTCAAAAAAGCCGGACTGATTCAGCCCGGCTTTTTACGGCAGTATTCAAACAGGTACTGGGTGACCTCGCAGTCACTGAGCGCCCGGTGTGAGGTAAACGACAGGCCCAAAAACCGCTTCAGCGTTTCCAGCTTAAAGTTTTCCGGCTTATCGGGCGACGTTTTGAACGTGCGCCGGGCCAGCGGCAGCGTGTCATAAAAAGGCGGGTCAAACGTTTCGCCTATTGCCGAGGCATAGTGGCGCATAAAGCTGAGGTCGAAACGCACATTGTGCCCCACGACCGGCAGGTCGCCGGCAAATGACAAAAAGGCACGGACCGCCTCCTGCCACGGCGGCGCCGTGCAGACCATTTCATTTGTAATGCCGGTCAGATTGGTGATAAACGGCGGAATGGCGCTTTGCGGGCACACGAACGTGCGAAAACGCAAATACGGTTCGCCGCCTAAGCAGCGGATCGCGCCGATCTCAATGATCTCGGCATTTTTCGGCGTGTAGCCCGTCGTCTCCAGGTCAAACACCACATAATTTTCAGGCAATTCCACTTTTCTCACCACCGAAACCATTGTAGCACAAAGCGCCGTGCCGGACAACGCCAAAATGGATTGCGCAATTATTTACCAGAAAAAGTCAGTTTTCTGCATTGTCAAAGCACGTCTGGTTTTCTAAGATAGATGCTGGGAGGGATCTGCATGCAGTGCAACAAGATCGAGGAATATTTACAGGTGATCGACGAGACGATCGCAAAAGGCCCTTTTCAGGCCGACTGGGCAAGTTTAGGGCAGCACAAAACCCCGCAGTGGTACCGAAAGGGCCGTTTTGGCCTTTTTATTCACTGGGGCGTTTACAGCGTACCGGCTTATGCAAGCGAATGGTACCCGCGCCTGATGTACTTAAAGGGTGCACCTGCGTACCTGCACCATAAAAAGGTATACGGCGGCGTTGAAAAATTCCCGTACAAAAACTTCGTGCCGCAGTTCAAAGCCGAAAAGTTCAATGCCGACGAATGGCTGGACATATTTCAAAAAAGCGGCGCCAAATACATTATGCCGGTCGGCGAACACCACGACGGCTTTAAAATGTACAAAAGCAGCCTGAACCGCTGGAACGCGGCCGAAATGGGGCCGCACCGCGACGTTTTGCAAGAGCTGCACGAAGCCTGTGACCGCCATGGCATTGGTTTTTGCACCTCCAGCCACCGGGCAGAGCACTACTGGTTTTTAAACGGTGCGCGTGACTTTGACTGCGACATTACGCGCGGCGAAGACGCAGACTTTTACGGCCCGGCGCACCGGGAAGGCACCGGGAACAAGGCGCGTTACAGCTGCGGCGAAAACATGCAGCCGGATGAAGCATGGCTGCAGGACTGGCTTGCCTCTTCGGCGGAACTGATTGACCGCAACCGGCCGCTTGCTGTATATTTTGACTGGTGGGTCACGCAAAAGGCTTTTAAGCCGTACATGAAAAAGTTTTTGGCTTATTACTACAACCGCGCAGCCGAATGGGGCAAGGAAGTGACGGTGTTTTACAAACAGGACGGCATTGCCAAGGGCTGCGCCACATTTGACGTGGAGCGCGGCCAGCTGGACACCGTTTCCCCCGACATTTGGCAAAGCGACACGGCCATTGCCAAAAATTCCTGGGGCTACACCGAGGGCAACAAGTTCAAAACAGCCGCCGAGATCGCCTGCGCCATGACAGACGTTGTATCGAAAAACGGCTGCTTTATGCTGAACGTCGGCCCAAAGGCGGACGGCACGATCTGTGAAGAGGAAAAGCAGGTGCTGCTGCAGCTTGGGCAGTGGCTGCAGACCTGCGGCGAAGCCATTTACGACGCAAAGCCGTTTGACGTGTTCGGCGAAAGCAAAAAGAAACGGCGAAACGGGTCCTTTAAGGAAAATTTCAAATACACGTCGGCAGACATCCGCTTCACTTACCAGCCGGGCTGCATTTACATGTTTGTGCTGAACGCCGGCAACGGCAACACCTATGCCTCCAAAACGCTGGCGCGCGGCAACGATGCAGCTTCTTACATGATCCGCCGGATCACGCTGCTTGGCAGCGATGCCAAAGTTACATATACGCGCAGCAAAAAAGCGCTGGCGCTTACGGTAAACGGCAGCTACGACCGGCACATGCCGCTTTGCTTTAAAATAGAACTCGGTTAAACACCATGCCGCATCCGCAGGGTGCGGTATTTCTTTATAGGCAGACAAATTGACAGCGCTAATGGTTGGGTCTATAATATTTGCAAAACGATTATAACGGAGTGTGGAACATGCAGATTTTACAAATTGTTTTCAGTCCGACCGGCGGCACGCAGCGCGTGGCTGACCTGCTCACGCAGGCGTGGCAGACGCCGGTTAAAAAAACAGATCTGACAGACGCCGAAACCGACTGGAGCGCTTTTTGCCCGAAAGACAGTGATGTGGCCGTGATCGCCGTGCCGTCTTACGGCGGACGTGTGCCGGCCGTGGCCGCACGGCGCATTGCCAGGCTGCACGGCGGCGGAGTGCCCTGCGTGCTGGTTTGCGTATACGGCAACCGCGCATACGAAGATACACTGGCTGAACTGAGCGACCTGGCGCAGGCAAGCGGTTTTTGTGTGATCGCCGCCGTTGCCGCCGTTGCCGAGCACTCCATACTGCCACAGTATGCTGCCGGCAGGCCCGACGCACAGGATGCGCAGGAGCTGCGCCGCTTTGGGCAAAAAATCCTGCAAAAGGTAAACGACGGTGACACGGCTGTACCCCAGATCCTCGGGAACCGCCCCTATAAAGCAGCCGGCACGGCGCGCCTGGTTCCGAAAACCACCGACCGGTGCAGCCGCTGCGGCCGGTGTGCGGCGCGCTGCCCCGTACAGGCGATCTTAAAAAGTGACCCCGCAAAAACCGACGGCGACAAGTGTATTACCTGCATGCGCTGCGTAAAAGAATGCCCGCAGAGTGCGCGGCAGATCGACCGCAGCACTGCAGACGGGCTGGCACAAAAGATCAAAAGCGCCTGCACCGTGCCCAAGCATAACGAACTGTTTATGTAAGATACCAACAAAAAAAACGGCAGCCCGCAGGCCGCCGTTTTTGCTTGGCATCAGAGCTGTCTCTTATACACATCTCCGAGCCCACGAGACACTGAGC
>URDW01000149.1 GCA_900546735.1 uncultured Oscillospiraceae bacterium | reverse complement strand
GGCGGCTGCGCCAAGGGCAGCGGCATGATCCACCCGAACATGGCGACAACGCTGAACTTTATTACGACCGACACGGCCATCAGCCCGGCGCTGCTGCAAAAGGCGCTCAGCGAAATCGTAAAAGTCACCTACAACTGCCTGACGATCGACGGCGACACCTCTACAAACGACATGGTGGCGCTGCTTTCCAGCGGCCTGGCCGGCAACAAAACGATCGAAACGGAAGATGCGGCATACGCCGCGTTTAAAGCCGCGCTTTACGAAGTGATGATGCACCTGACCCGAATGCTTGCCAAAGACGGCGAAGGCGCTACAAAACTGATCGAGGTGACCTGCTCGGGCGCGCCTGACCTGGACACGGCGATCACGGTGGCCAAAGAGATCGCCGGCTCCACACTGCTTAAGTGCGCCATCTTTGGCAAAGACGCCAACTGGGGCCGCATTTTGTGCGCCATCGGCTACGCACCGGCGGAATTTGATATTGAAAAAGTTTCGGTCAGCCTGCAGTCCGAATTCGGATGTGTAACCGTTTGTGAAAACGGCAGCGGCGTCGCATTTTCGGAAGAAGAGGCTGCCAAAGTGCTGCAAAGCGACGAGATCGAGATTTTGACCGACCTGCACCAGGGCACGGCAAGCGCCAAGGCCTGGGGCTGCGATTTGACCTATGACTATGTAAAAATCAACGGCGACTACCGTACCTAATTGAGGTGACGCAAATGGAAAACATTACAAACGCACAAAAGGCCAACATTCTGGCGCGCGCCCTGCCGAACATCCAGATGTACCGCAAAAAAACGATCGTTGTAAAATACGGCGGCAACGCCATGATCAACGACGAACTGAAAGAAGCGGTCATGCGCGACCTGGTGCTTTTAAGCACCATCGGCATCCGAATCGTTCTGGTGCACGGCGGCGGACCTGAAATCAGCGCCACGTTAAAAGCCATGCACATAGAAAGCCGGTTTGTAGACGGCCTGCGCGTGACGGACAAAGAGACCGCTGAGGTTGTACAGATGGTTTTGGCCGGCAAGATCAACAAGTCGCTGACCTGCCAGATCGGCAACCTGGGCGGCCACGCCGTTGGCTTTTCCGGCATGGACGGCAACATGATCGAATGCAAAAAGCTTGACGATACGCACGGCTATGTCGGCGAGATCGTAAACTGCAACATGGAGATCGTGGAAGAAGCGCTGGACAA
Source organism: uncultured Oscillospiraceae bacterium (assembly GCA_900546735.1). Lineage (GTDB taxonomy): Bacteria > Bacillota > Clostridia > Oscillospirales > Acutalibacteraceae > Scybalenecus > Scybalenecus merdavium. The sequence continues at coordinate 3,626 of URDW01000149.1, read as the reverse complement.
AAACTTCATTCCCGTCATCGCCACCATCGGTTACGACAAGGACGGCAACTGCTACAACATCAATGCCGACACGGTGGCGGCCGCTGTGGCCGGTGAACTGAAGGCCGAAGCGCTGATCTCCATGACCGACACGGTCGGCCTGCTGCGGGACAAGGACGACGAATCCACCCTGATCCACAGAGTCTACGTTTCCGACTGCCCGAAGCTGATCGCCGACGGCATCATCTGCGGCGGCATGATCCCGAAGATCGACTCCATGATCGAAGCCATCCGCCGCGGTGTAAAAAAAGCATTTATTATTGACGGACGCGTGCCCCACTCCATTTTGATGGAGATGCTGACCGATGAAGGTATGGGCACCATGTTCAGAAGCAGGTGAAAAATTTGGACATCAAACAGACAGACAGCAAGTATGTTGCCGGCACCTACGCCCGCTTTGGGGCAGTGCTGACAAGCGGCCGCGGCGCAACGCTTTACGATGAAAACGGCAAAACCTACATCGACTTTGGCTCCGGCATCGGCGTCAACATTTTCGGCGCATGTGACAACGTTTGGGTGCAGGCGGTAGAAGCACAGCTGCAAAAGATCCAGCACACCAGCAACCTCTACTACACCGAGCCGTGCGCCGAACTGGCCGAGCTGCTTTGCGAAAAGACCGGCATGCAGAAAGTCTTTTTTGCAAATTCCGGCGCCGAAGCCAATGAATGCGCCATCAAAACGGCGCGCAAATACGCTTTTGACAAATACGGCGAAGCGAAAAAGACCATTATCACGCTGGAAAATTCGTTTCACGGCCGCACGCTGGCTACGCTGACCGCCACCGGGCAGGACAGCTTTCACACGATGTTCGGCCCGTTCGTGCCGGGGTTCAAATATGTGCCGGCAAACGACCTGGCCGCCATGCAAAACGCGGCAGACGACAGCGTTTGCGCCATCATGATGGAATGCGTACAGGGCGAGGGCGGCGTGAACGTGCTGGAAAAAGACTTTGTGACCGGCATAGAAGCCCTTTGCAGAGAGAAAGATATACTGCTGATCGTGGACGAGGTACAGACCGGCAACGGCCGCACCGGCAAGCTTTACGCTTACGAACACTTTGGCATCACCCCCGACATCGTCACCACGGCAAAAGGCCTGGGCGGCGGACTGCCGATCGGCGCGTGCATGCTGGGTGAAAAAGTCAAAGATACGCTGACCCCCGGCTCGCACGGTTCGACGTTCGGCGGCAACCCGATCGCCGCAGCCGGCGCCGTGTCGATCTTAAAGCGGCTGGACAGTGCGCTCTTTCAGAGCGTTACAGAAAAAGGCAAAAAGATCACATCGTTTTTACGCGGCCTGAAAAACGTGCGCTCTGTCAGCGGCATGGGGCTGATGCTCGGCATAGAGACGACCAAAGCCCCGGCAGAGCTTGCAAACGCGTGTCTGGACAAGGGGCTTTTGGTGCTGACCGCAAAAGACCGGCTGCGCCTGCTGCCGCCGCTGAGCATTACAGACGAAGAACTGGAAAACGGTTTACATATTTTAAAGGAGGTCATTGAAGCATGAAACACCTGCTGAAACTCGCAGATCTTTCCCGCGGAGACATTTTAGACATTTTAAACCTGGCCGACCAGCTGAAATACGAAAAGGCGCACGGCATGGAGCACCACCTGCTCAAGGGCAAAACGCTCGGCATGATCTTTCAGAAAAGCTCCACGCGCACGCGCGTAAGCTTTGAAACCGGCATGTACCAGCTTGGCGGCGAAGCGCTGTTCCTTTCCAACCGCGACCTGCAGATCGGCCGCGGCGAGCCGGTGCAGGACACGGCCCGCGTGCTGTCGCGCTACCTGGACGGTATCATGATCCGCACATTCGACCAGCAGGAAGTGGAAGATCTGGCCAAATACGGTTCGATCCCCGTCATCAACGGTCTGACCGACTACTGCCACCCCTGTCAGGTGCTGGCCGACCTGATGACGATCCGAGAATACAAAAAGAGCTTTGACGGGTTAAAATTCTGCTTTATCGGCGACGGCAACAACATGGCCAACAGCCTGATCGTAGGCATGATCAAAATGGGCATCGAATGCACGATCGCCTGCCCCGACGGCTACAAACCCGACGCACAGATCATGCAGTGGGCCGCAGAAAACGGCAGCTTCACCTGCTCTTCGGACATCCTCTCCTGCGCCGAAAACGCCGACGTGCTTTACACAGACGTTTGGGCTTCCATGGGGCAGGAAGACGAAAAAGCCAAGCGCGCCGAAGTGTTCAAAGACTTCCAGATCAACGACGCGGTCATGGCCGTTGCCAAGCCCGACGCCATGGTGCTGCACTGCCTGCCGGCCCACCGCGAGGAAGAAATTACGGCAAAGGTGTTTGAAGCACACGCAGACGAGATTTTTGACGAAGCCGAAAACCGCCTGCACGCACAAAAGGCCGTGCTGGTCAAACTGATGGCTTAAAGGTTATAATGTAAAAAAGCGGTACAGTAAACACTGTACCGCTTTTTTGTGCTTTTGCATCATTTTCCGGCAGCGATCAGCGCTGCGCCCAGCGCGCCGCAAAATTCCGGGTGTTTTGGAATATAGACCGAAGTGCGCAGCTGCTTTTCCAGCTCTTTTACGACCCCCTGGTTGTTGGCCACGCCGCCCGTCATCATGACGGCACGCAAATCCTTGGCACTTGCAGCCAGCGCCTTTGTTTTTGCGGCAACACTTTTGTTTAGGCCGTGCACAATGTTGGCCACCGAATGGTTTTCGGCAATCAGGGAAACGACCTCGCTTTCGGCGAAGACGGTGCACATGCTGGAGATCGTCAAATCATTTTTATAATGCAGGCCGATTGTCGCCATTGTCTGCATGTCCACCTCCAGCACCTTGGCCATGTTTTCCAGAAAACGGCCGGTGCCGGCAGCGCACTTGTCGTTCATCACAAAACCGGTAACCTTGCCGCTTTCATCAAGCGTGATGACCTTGCTGTCCTGCCCGCCGATGTCAATGATCGTAGTGACCGGCGCATACAGGTGCTTGGCGCCCTTGGCATGGCAAGTGATCTCGGTCACGTTGTCGTCGGCGAAACCGATGTTTTTGCGGCCGTAGCCGGTCGCCACGATACAGGCAATGTCCTTTTGGGCAAGGCCGGCCTTTTCCAGCGCCTTTTGGGCGCCGGCGGCCGCGTTTGCGCCGGTGCGGACCATTACACTTTTCACAATGTTCAGTTCGCGGTCAAGCGCCACAAGTTCGGTCGACGTGGAGCCGCTGTCGATGCCGGCAAAATATTTTCCGTGCACCTGTTTTTCACCCTTTCTTTTCTCTGCTTTCGGCAGCGTTTCACGAAAGCCCTCCAACCGGGTCAAAAGCTGACCGTAAGACTGGTTCGTGAAATCCGTTTCCACACGCAGTATGGGCGTTTTTAGATTTTTGAGTTTGGGAAACTCAAAATCGTAATAATCACAAAACTTGACTGTGCTGTAAAGGACGCCGATGCAGTTGTCACTTTCCAAAAGCGCTTCGCGCGCGCGAACATCCTGCATTCGCATGCAGGGCGTTTGCGAAAGCAGCGCCTTAGCGTATTTCAGCATCAGGCTGTCAAGCGGTTCGTCTGCCTGTGCCTGCAGCGGCAGTACCTGCCGGTTTTGCGCGCAG
>URDW01000148.1 GCA_900546735.1 uncultured Oscillospiraceae bacterium | reverse complement strand
GTGTATAAGAGACAGATATAGATCAGTTCGCGGTCATAAAACGGAACGGACAAAATTTCAGAAAGTTTTTTGCCGATGGTGCGGCCGCCGCTGCCATAGCCCCTGGCGATCGTAATAACATAGTGATCCATAAAAAGCCCTCCTGTTTTATTTTATTCGCCGAGATACGCTTTTTTCACAGAATCGTCGTTGATCAGTTCCGAAGCCGGGCCGGACAGTGTGATGCTGCCGGTTTCCAGCACATAGGCGCGGTCGGCGATCGAAAGCGCCTTTTTGGCGTTCTGCTCCACAAGCAGCACCGTGGTGCCGCTGTTGCGGATCTCTTCGATAATGTCAAAGATCTCGCTGACCAAAAGCGGCGACAGACCCATGGACGGTTCATCCATCAGGATCAGGCGCGGCTTGCTCATCAGCGCGCGGCCCATGGCCAGCATTTGCTGTTCGCCGCCCGAAAGCGTGCCGGCGACCTGGTTTTTACGCTCTTTCAGGCGCGGGAAACGCTCATATACCTTTTCGAGCGTTTCGCTGATTTCGGCCTTATTGCTGCGTGTATAAGCGCCGAGCTTTAAGTTTTCCAGCACGGAAAGCTCCTGGAAAACGCGCCGTCCCTCCGGCACCTGCGCCATGCCCATGGACACGATCTTGTGCGGCGGCGTTTTGGTGATGTCCTTGCCGTCGAACACGATTTTGCCCTCTTTCGCCGGCAGCAGGCCGGAAAGCGTGTGCAGCGTTGTGGTTTTGCCGGCGCCGTTTGCGCCGATCAGCGCCACGACCTCGCCCTGGTTCACTTCAAACGAAATGCCCTTGATGGCCTGGATGACGCCGTAATATACTTTAAGCCCTGTAACTTCAAGCAGTGCCATTGAATTGCCTCCTTACTCGCCCAGATAGGCCGTGATGACCTCGGGATTGTTCAGCACATCGGCCGTTTTGCCGGCGGCCAGCACCTGGCCGAAATTGAGCACTGTCAGCTCTTCGCAGATGCCGGAAACCAGCTTCATGTCGTGCTCGATCAGCAAAATGGTCATGTCAAACTGCTCACGGACAAATTGGATGGTGTCCATCAGTTCCGCCGTTTCATTCGGGTTCATGCCGGCCGCCGGTTCGTCCAGCAAAAGCAGCTTCGGGTCGGTCGCCAGCGCACGCGCGATCTCCAGCTTGCGCTGCTTGCCGTAGGGCAGATTGCGCGCCAGCACATCCGCTTCGCCGTCCAGGTCAAACACTTTCAAAAGCTCCATGGCTTTTTGGTTCATGGCCGCCTCTTTTTTAAAGTAGGACGGCAGTTTGAAAATACCGGAGAAAATGTCGTATTTATAGTTATTATGCAGACCGGCCTTGACATTGTCGAGCACACTCAGCTGGCTGAACAGGCGGATATTCTGAAACGTTCTGGCAATGCCGGCCTTGTTGATCTCAGCCGTGCGCTTGCCGGTGATGTCCTTGCCGTCCAGCAGCACAGCGCCCTGGTCAGGCTTATAAACACCGGTCAGAATGTTGAACACAGTCGTTTTGCCGGCGCCGTTCGGGCCGATCAGACCGTAAAGGCAGCCTTGTTCCACTGTAATGCTGAAATCGTCTACCGCTTTCAGGCCGCCGAAAGAAATGGAAACATTTTTGACCTCAAGAACTGCCATTATTCGACCGCCTCCTTTTTCTTTTTAGAAAACAATTTTTTCGGGTTATACTTTTCACGCAGCGCGATCATCTGCGGGCTCGAGGAGAACAGCATCATCAAAATCAGCACGATCGAGTAGATGAGCATGCGGTAATCGTTGAGCGAACGCAGCACCTCGGGCAGCAGTGTCAGGATAACGGCGGCAATGACCGAACCGCGGATGTTGCCGATGCCGCCGAGCACCACGAACACCAGGATCGTGATGGACATGTTGTAGCCGAAATTGTTTGTGGTGGCCGTAAGGCTGGAAAGGTTGTGCGCATAAAGCACACCGGCGATGCCGGCGAAAAACGCCGAGATCATAAACGCATAGAGTTTGTATTTTGTTACGTTGATACCGATAGACTCAGCCGCGATGCGGTTGTCGCGGATGGCCATGATGGCACGGCCGGCGCGGGAGTTGACAAGGTTCAGCACCACAAACACCGTCAGCAGCACAAGAATAAAGCCGATGATAAAATTGGAATCTTTCGGCGTGCCGGTAATGCCGAGCGCGCCGTTGATGATGACCTTGCCGTCCGCTTCCAGACCGAGCGCCATGGAATTCTCGGTGGAAAAGTGCAGGCCGTGGGAATCAATGCCCACATAAAGCACATTCATGACATTCTTGATGATCTCGCCAAACGCCAAAGTTACGATGGCCAGGTAGTCGCCGCGCAGACGAAGCACGGGAATGCCGATGATCAGGCCGAACACAGCGGCGACCAGGCCGCCGATGATCAGCGCCAGCAGAAAACGCAGCCACTCGGCGGTGATCGTTTCGGCCGTGGCGACCGAGAAAAACGCACTGGCAAAGGCGCCGACGCACATAAAACCGGCATGGCCAAGGCTCAGTTCACCCAAAATGCCGACGGTCAGGTTCAGCGAAACGGCGGCGATCACATAAACACAGATCGGCACCAGCAGGCCCTGCATCAGACTCGACATGGCGTCTGCCGCGCTGAGCGACTGCGCAACGATAAATGTTGCGAACAACAGCGCATAAGTGATAAGGTTGCTTTTTGTATTTTTCTTCATGGTAAGCGGAGATTTGAATTTAGACAAAGCAGGCACCTCCTTAAACCTTTTCGGTGATCTTCTTGCCGAAGATACCGGTCGGCTTGACGACAAGCACGATGATCAGCGAAGCAAACACGATGGCATCGGCCAGCTGAGAAGAGATATAGCCCTTTGCAAAGCACTCGATCACACCGAGCAGAAGGCCGCCGACCATAGCGCCGGGAATGGAACCGATGCCGCCGAACACGGCCGCCACGAACGCCTTGATGCCGGGCATTGCGCCGGTGTACGGCGTGAGAGTCGGGTAAGCCGAGCAAAGCAGCACGCCGGCAATAGCGGCAAGTGCCGAACCGATAGCAAACGTCATGGCAATGGTGCCGTTGACGTTCACACCCATCAGCTGCGCAGCGCCGCGGTCCTCAGACACGGCAAGCATGGCGCGGCCGGGCTTTGTTTTGTTGACAAAAATGGTCAGGCAGATCATGATGACGATACACACCAAGACCGTAGCGATCGTTTCGCCGGTGATGACCAAATCGCCGTCGGCCAGGCGCAGCGCCGGGATCGTTACCACAGAGGAGAACGACTTTGTATCTGCCCCAAAAAGCAGCAGTGCCGAGTTCTGCAGCAGGTAGCTGACGCCGATGGCCGTGATCAAAACGGCAAGCGGCGTGGCCGAACGCAGCGGCCGGTAGGCAAAACGCTCGATCACAACGCCAAGCACCGTGCAGACCGCCATGGAAATGATGATGGCAAGCACCGCCGGAATATCGGCCTGGTTACAGGCGTAATAGACCACGAACGCACCGACCATGATAACATCGCCGTGGGCAAAGTTCAGCATTTTGGCAATGCCGTACACCATGGTATAGCCCAGGGCAATGATGGCATAAATGCTGCCCAAGCTGATGCCGGTGATCAAGTAAGATAAAAATTCCAAAATATACACTCTCCTTTATCCTTGCTTCTATACAAAAAAGCACCATTTTCAAACGGTTTCGGCAAATTTCCGTAAAATTATGGTTATAAGTATACCATACACATTCCGGCTGCACAATACAAAAAGCCGCGCAAAAGCAGACTTTTTAAATTTTTTATAATTAAAGGAACCAATGCGTCTGCCGGCCGGCGCCCAGCCGCACAATGCAGCCAAATGAAACGGTGCGCTTTTTTATAGAAGCAAAAAACGAATGCGCGGAGCAAAGAGCCCCGCGCACCCGAAACCACAAATCGCTTACATAGCGACGTACTGGCCGTTTTGAATGATCATGCCCTTCGGTTCTTTGTTCGGTTCGCCGTCTGCGTTCCAGGTCATCGTACCGGTGATGCCGGGCACTTCGATCTCGAGCATAGCGGCTTTCAGAGCATCGCACAGCGCCGAAGTTTCCATACCGGCTGTGACCCCGGCTTTTTCGGCGGCAGCCTTGATGATGTAGATCGCATCATAAGCGTCGGCCGCGAACTGGATCGGCGTGATGCCGAACTTGGCTTCATAATCGCTCGTGAACTTCTGGGTCTTTTCGTCGCTCGAAATCGCGGCGTAAGGTGTCAGAAGCATAACGCCCTCGGCCAGGTCGGTGTTAAAGTTTTCCACGTTCAAAATGCCGTCCAGGCCGTCGCAGCCGAAGAACTTGACATCCAGACCCAGGTTGTTGGCCTGTGTCAGGATCAGGGAAGCTTCGGTGTAGTAGATCGGCAGGAAAATCATTTCCGCGCCGGAGCTCTTGGCCTGCTGCAGCTGCACGCTGAAGTCCTTGTTGCTGTCTGACGTGAAGGCAGCCGCGTTCACCGTCATGCCAAGTTCCTGTGCCTTGGTGGCAAAGTTTTCATAAATGCCGGCCGAATAGGCGTTGGAGCTGTCGTAGATCGCAAACACGTTGGTGGCCAGGTTTTGGTCGTGGATATACTGTGCGGAAGCAGTGCCCTGGTTCGGGTCCGAGAAGCAGACACGGAAAGCATTGTCATACTTAATGCACTCCACAGCCGTACCGGATGGGGTCAGCATGAACATGTTGTCGTTGTGCGTCTCTTCCGCAACAGCGATACAAGGCGTGCTGGTAACGGTGCCCATCAGGATCTGCATGCCCCAGTCCTTCAGGGTGTTGTAAGCGCTGTCTCTTATACACATCTCCGAGCCCACGAGACACTGAGCGATCTCG
>URDW01000147.1 GCA_900546735.1 uncultured Oscillospiraceae bacterium | reverse complement strand
GAGATCGCTCAGTGTCTCGTGGGCTCGGAGATGTGTATAAGAGACAGGTGCAAACGGGGCAGGCAAAACGGTTTTGCGTTCATTTTACTGTATGTATGGTGCTGCGGCACCTGTGTGCCGGTTTGGTAACAAAAAATGTAATATTTGTGTAACTTATTGCAAATATCTATTTATTTTAATTTCAGAATATGTTATGATAATTAAAATCATGCTGGAGGTGAGGGTTTGAAAAAATGCAGGGTCCTTGTTCTGGTTCTTCTGATTGCGTTTGTTTTTTCCGGCTGCTCTTTTCACCTTTCCTCTTCGCTTGACGAGCTGATCGCACCCGTCTCGCCTTTTGGAGAGGATGCGGCTATCGCCAAGGCGCTTGATGATTATGCCGGCAAATACACTTTGAAAACGTGCGTCTATGGGGAATACACCTCTTCATTTGTGAAGGCAGACCTGAATGGCGACGGCTCTGCCGAGGCGTTTGCGTTTTATGAACCGTCCAGCGCGCTGGGCACAGTGTATTTGGCTGTTATGGTACCGAATGATGACGACGACACATGGCGCGTTACGTTTTCGGCGCCGGGCGAGGGCAGCGACGTCGGCGAGATCGATTTTGCCGATATGACCGGCGACGGCCGTCAGGAGATACTCGTCAACTGGGAGGTCATCAGCAACACCTCCAACAACATCTTGTCGGTCTATTCCTATACGGATGAAAACGGCGGCGTCGAACTGCAGGCGGTGGGGGAACCGCTCTCTTTTTCCAAGTATACCAGCGCCGATCTCAACCACGACGGTTTGAACGAGCTGTTGCTTTTTAACCTGCCGGGTTCTGACACCGAAAGCGCCAGTGCAGTCGTCTATTCTATGGAAAACGGGCGTGTCCGCCGTCTCGGTCAGACCAAGCTGGACTCCAATGTCACCGCCTATTCGTCCGTTACTGTGGACAGCAGCGATCCGGACAATCCCGTCGTTTATGCCGATGCCTATAAAAACAACGGCAGCGCCATGATCACCGAGATCGTGTACTGGTCCGATTATTATGATACGATCATTTCGCCGTTTTATGATTATGATACCGGCCTTACACGCGAAACTTTTCGGGAAAACACCGTCCAGTGCCGCGATATTGACGGCGACGGCAAGGTGGAGATCCCGATGGAACCCCAAAAACAGTCTGCATCTGCCGGGCAGCAGCTAACTCTGATCGACTGGCAGGTCTACCGGGACTATGTGCTGTTCCATAAAACGTACGGCGTGCTCAACCGGAAAGACGGCTACTTTCTGAATTTAGACGACGCACTTTTTGAAAACGCTGTGTTTGCTTACGATGGGGAAACGCGCGAGCTGACGGTGCGCGACGCCGCGTCTGACCGTGTCGTCTGCACGCTTAAAACGGTATTTAAGGCAGATTACTCTGCGCAGGCGTACAGCGGGTACACGCAGTTTTATGAAAAAGCCCCGTTTTGCTACCTGGTCGCAGTAAATGAAAATGATTACGGCATTACTGCCGATACGGTTGCCGATCATTTTATTGAATATTGATTTTCAGCCTTTCAGGAGGGAGAAAAATGAAAAAAGTGCTTGTCGCTGAGGACGAAGAGGCGATCCGAGAATTTATCGTTATCAATCTGCGCCGCAGCGGTTACGACGTGGTACAGGCTGACAACGGCCGTACAGCCCTGGAACTGTACGAGACGTCGGGCGGCGACATTGACGTAGCGATTTTAGACATTATGATGCCTGAAATGGACGGCCTTACCCTTTGCAAGGAGCTGCGCAAGCGTTCGGCCGATTTCGGCATCATCATGCTCAGCGCCAAAACGCAGGAGATGGACAAGGTCACCGGGCTTTTGTTCGGCGCGGACGATTATGTCACGAAACCGTTTTCGCCCAGTGAGCTGATGGCCAGGGTCGACGCTGTTTACAGGCGTGTAGAAATGACCAAGGGCTTTCGCCGCAGCGAGGCGCGCAACGACCTGATCCGGCTCGACGATTTTGAGCTGAACCTGCGCAACCGCACGCTCTCCAAGGGCGGCCGGCTGATCGAACTGACGCAGGTCGAGTTCCAGATCATCGAATACTTTTTCAAAAACCCAAATGCGGCGCTTTCGCGCAGCGATATTCTAAAAGAGGTATGGGGCGCCAATTATTACGGTGATGAGAAGATCGTGGATGTCAACATCCGCCGGCTGCGTATGAAAGTGGAGGACAACCCTTCTAACCCGGCGCGCCTGGTTACGATCTGGGGCCTCGGCTACAAGTGGATCACCGAAAATCAGGCATAAAAAATTGCGGAGTCAGTGAGAATTTATGCAAAAGCTGCGTATAAAACTGAAAACGGCGAAAATCGAGGGTATCACGCTCAAGTGGCTGTTCAACGTGCTTGGTGTGATCGCCCTGATTTTCATTGCCGTTTTTGTGGCAGCATGCTTCTCGCTGAAGGCTTTTTATTACAGTTCGGTCGAAAATGTGATCAGCGCCGGCGTGTCTACGGTGGCCAGCAACTATTTTTCGATCTATGAGGATTCCGGTGCGGCGTTCGAGGCGACGGCGGCCAATTTTATGGAAGATTATCCGTATAAAGACCGCACGACCGTTTGGGTGATCGATTCGGACGGCAGCGTCATCTCGTCCTCTTCCGGCTTTGTGATCAGCGACCAGGACATGCCGGATTACAGTGAAGCGATGAACGCCGAGGATTCCACCGCCGTGTGGACCGGGCGCCTGGAGTCCGGTGAAAAGGTCATGGCCACCACCCGCATCCTTTATGATGCGGATTCCAATCAGATCGGTGCTGTGCGCGTGCTGGCTTCACTCGAAAAAGTCGATACGCAGATCTCCACCATCTGCCTGATCTTGGGGCTGATTCTGATTGCGTTTTTCGGCCTGATCGTGTTTTCCAATCTGTATTTTATCCGTTCCATCATTATCCCGGTGCAGCAGATCTCGGAAACCACAAAGCTGATCGCCAAGGGCAACCTCGGCGCGCGCATCGAGCATAAAAGCGACGACGAGATCGGTGAGCTGTGCAACAGCATCAACCGCATGGCGGAAGAGATCGCGGCCAGTGATAAAATGAAAAATGATTTTATTTCCACCATTTCCCACGAACTGCGCACGCCGCTGACCTCTATTAAGGGCTGGGCTGAGACTTTGAAGTTTGACAATTCCAACACGCAGGACGAGCTGACCAAACGCGGCCTGCAGGTCATTGTCAGTGAAAGCGCCCGGCTGGAGGGCTTTGTAGAGGAACTGCTGGACTTCAGCCGCCTGCAAAGCGGGCGCATGAACCTGCGCCTGGAGCGGTGCGATATTATTGCTGAGCTGAACGAAACCATATTTACGTTTGTAGAGCGTGCCCACCGCGAGGGCATTGACGTGAAGTACAGCGTGCCCAGCGACTGTGCGCCGGCCAATGCGGACCCGAACCGGTTAAAGCAGGTCTTTATGAATATTCTCGATAACGCCTTGAAATATTCAAGGCCGGGCAGCCGCATTTTTGTGAAAGCCGTTTTTTCCGACCAGGACACGGATGTGGCGCCGCGCTGCCTGAAAATCATGTTTGTGGACGAGGGCTGCGGCATTTCGGCTGAGGATTTGCCGCATGTCAAGGAAAAGTTTTATAAAGCTAATGTTTCGGTGCGCGGTTCCGGCATCGGCCTGGCGGTCACGAATGAGATCGTTACGCTGCACGGCGGCCGCCTGGACATTGACAGTGTGGAGGGCCGCGGCACGATGGTAACGGTCTATCTGCCGCTGGACAATTTCCCGCCGTCGTCCTAATCAATATTTATTTGCACTATATCATTTAGAATGGAGATAGGGAATGGATAATAAGAAATTCCACAAAACCTCGGTCGGCGGTCAGGCGCTGATCGAGGGCATCATGATGCGCGGGCCAAAGGGCATTGCCACGGCTGTGCGCAACCCGAAGCAGGAGATCGTGGTGGATTATCACGATTTCGCAAAACCGCTTCCTAAAATCGCAAAAGTCCCGATCATTCGCGGCGTCGTCTCGTTCGTGCAGTCTATGATCATCGGCTACAAGTGCTTGATGCACAGCGCCGACGTGTCCGGCATGGACGATGTGGAGGAGGAAGAGCTTGGCAAATTCGACAAATGGCTGCTCGACAAATTCGGTGACAAGCTGATGAATTTTATCATGATCCTTGGCTCTGTGCTGGGCATCGCGCTGGCGTTTGTCATTTTCTTCTATCTGCCCGTGCTGGTGTTCAACCTGCTCAACAATGCAACTGACGGCGCTTTGACGGTATGGCAGGGTACGCTCGAAAGCGCCATGAAAATCATTATTTTTGTGGCGTATATTGCCATCGTAGCCCGCATGAAGGACATTCGGCGCACATTCATGTATCACGGCGCAGAGCACAAAACGATCACCTGCTACGAGCGCGGCGAGGAGCTCACGGTGGAAAATGTGCGCAGGCAGTGCCGTTTTCATCCAAGGTGCGGCACGTCGTTTATTTTTGTTATGCTGATCCTCAGCATCTTTATTTCCACGCCGCTTTCGCTGCTTTTGCCGCAGATCGCCGAAAACCGCATTTTATGGATGATCGTAAAGCTTCTGATTTTGCCGCTCATCATGGGCATCGGCTATGAGTTCATCAAGTATGCCGGCCGGCACGACAATCTGTTTGTCAAAATCCTGTCGGCGCCGGGGCTTTGGATGCAGCGTCTGACGACCAAGGAGCCGGACGATTCCATGATCGAGGTCGGCATTGCGGCTTTTAAGGCCGTGATCACCGATAACCCGGAGGATGATGAGATCAAATGACCCTCCAAGAAGCTGTGGACTACGGCAGTACTTTTTTGTCGTATAACGGCGTCGATGAATACGATTTTAAAGCCCTCTGCCTGGCGCTGTCTCTTATACACATCTGACGCTGCCGACGACTTAATAGGTGTAGAT
>URDW01000146.1 GCA_900546735.1 uncultured Oscillospiraceae bacterium | reverse complement strand
TCTCGTGGGCTCGGAGATGTGTATAAGAGACAGAAATAGCAGCCCTGCGTGTTTGAACGCAGGGCTGCTATTTTTCCCTTAAAGGGCAGACTTGACAACCGCTTTAAAAATTGATATAATTATACAAAATTAAAATTTTGTATAATAAAGGGGAGTTGAAATTGAAAAAATCAGAAATAACGGCCTTGCCGGAGCTTGTCCAGGAATACTTGACATACCTGGAGGCGGTCAAAGGCCAATCCGAATTGACGGTTTTAGAATACGCCAGCGATCTTCGTACATTCTTTAGATATGTAAAACGGCAAAAGCAAATGCTGCCAAACGATCTGCCGGATGATCAAATCGATCTGCGCGATATCGATCTTGATTTTCTGCGTTGCGTTAAATTAAATGACGCTTATATGTATTTGATCTATTGTAAAAATGAGCGCCACAACAATGAAGCTACGCGTGCACGCAAAGTGATCGCCATTCGACGCTTTTATTACTATATTTGTGAAAAATGCGGTTATTTGAACGAAAATCCCATGAAAACACTGGATACGCCGAAAATTAAGAAAAGCCAACCCAAATTTTTGACTTTAGAAGAAAGTGAGAAACTGCTTAGTGTCATTGACGGCAAATACAAAGAGCGCGACTATGCCATTATTACATTGTTTCTAAATTGCGGCCTTCGACTTTCTGAACTTGTGTCCATTAACTACAATGACATTCGTGACGACGGTGCGCTGGTCATAACCGGTAAAGGCAACAAAGAACGTATGATCTATTTGAATCAGGCTTGCGTCAATGCCGTTGCAACTTATATGAAAGTGCGTCCGCGCGAAGGTGTAAAAGACCGTGCGCTTTTTTTAAGCAGCCGCAATAACCGAATCAGCCCGAAAACTGTGCAGCACCTTGTGTATATGTATTTAGATAAAGCCGGCCTTGGTGACCGCGGCTTGTCTGTACATAAATTGCGCCACACAGCGGCTACGCTTATGTATCGTCAGGGTCATGTGGATCTGCTGGTGCTTAAAGAGATTCTTGGCCATGAAAATCTCGGAACGACTGAAATCTACACGCATATTGCGGACGACGCTGTGCAAAAGGCCATTCGCTCCAACCCGCTTTCCAAGGAAAAAATGAAAAAATAATGCACTCCCCTTTTTATTTTTACAGCGCAATAATAGAACTCAGAGATGTGGTCAAAAGTGCGTTCAAAACAGAAATCACAATGGTCGCAATGCCGAAAAATAAAAACTCTTTTAAGTATTGAAACGCCAGGCTTTTGTCGAACGAACCACCGCGAAAAGCCGCTTTGAATAAAACGCGGCTCATATCTATGCCGTCGCATGCACTTAAGACGGATACCGCCACAAACATAGATGCACCCGGCAAAATCATCAGCAGCGTGTAGCCAATGCCTTTTGTACCGTAGTTTAAATAAAAATAAGATATTTTTACGGAATTGATAATGCCGATCAAAAAAGGCATCAGCGACACAGCCGGCAGGCCGATGCAGCAAAGTCCAAAAATAAACGTAAGAAAATACATTGTCATATTCAGACAAAGGTCATTGACAAGCTGCTGTGTAAATGTTTTTTGTTTAAAAGACAGCAATTCGTCCGTCACAGCTTTAACCGATTCGGAATCGATGCTGTTATAGCAAACCGAACCGGCAATCAGACCGAAAACATAAATAACAAAGACAATGATCACGATCTGATTATTAATAATTGCCTCAGAAAGTTTCTTTTTCAATTATTTCACCTTATACTTTTTCTTTTTGTTGATTCCGACTGCACCGCCGACCGCGCCGAATACGATCAGAACAGCCAGCTTTATCAAAAGGTGCACGGCGTTTTGCGGTTGGGCAAAATAGCTGATGCAAATATAGAGCATCAATGGTATCTGGCAGAATATGCCCACCAAAAGGCCGTGGCTTTTTACGCGTGCCGCTACAAAAAGCGCCGATAAAAAAGCAGCCGCCGCCAAAATTAGATAAGCCGTATTATAAACGAGCTCCATTTTTATATCTGCAAAATATGCACATATGCTGATGGCAGCGGAAAAGCCAAGTACACAAACAAGCTGCACCGTCAAATCTGTGATGATCAGCTTTACAAAAAAAGACTTGGAACTGATTTTGATTTTCGGCATAAAAAAACCCCCATATCTACTAGATAGATATGGGGGCTCGTTTTTAAATATGCCGGTAAATTATTTGGTTTCTTCTTTTTTCTCTTCTGTTTTTTCCGCTTTGTCGCCTTTGCCGGAAAGAGATTTTTTCTTTTTCTGCTCTTTTTTCTCCTTAGCAGCCTGACGTGCAGCTTCAACCTCTTTTCTCTGCTGCTCCATCTTGGTCTTATTGGTGTTGATAGCAGAACGCAGAATGCGCATTTTGTTTCTGTCTGCGCCGGTCTCGATCACAACTTCGTCGTCCTTGATCGTAACAACACGGCCGACGATGCCGCCGATCGTGATGATCTCATCGCCGATCTCAAGGGAATTGCGCATTTCCTGTTCCGCCTTTTCACGCTTTTTCTGCGGACGGATCATAAAGAAATACATGACCACGAACATCAGAATAATAACAATGATGAACGAGGAGCTGCTTGCCGCAGAACCTTCTGCGCCGGAAGCAGCAGACGAAGTGAGACTCAGGTTAATAAAATTAAAAAAATCAAACATTTGGTAAATCCTCCCGAATTAAATGCTCATTTATTATAAATTAAACTGCATAAATTTGCAAGCATTTTTTATATACGCGTATCAAGCTTTACACAATATTCATTTTTATAATCCGCAAAAGAGCCGTTTTCTAGCGCTTCGCGTATCTCCTCCATCATGTGGTTATAAAAATGCAGGTTGTGGATCACAGCCAGGCGCATGCCAAGCATTTCGCCGCTTTTCAGCAAATGGCGCACATAGGCGCGCGAATGGTTGCGGCATGTGCTGCAGCTGCATGTTTCATCGATCGGGTGCGTATCTTTCGCATATTTTGCGTTGTTGATGTTGATAATACCATTTTTCGTAAACAAATGGCCATGCCGGGCGTTTCTGGTGGGCATTACACAGTCAAACAGATCTACGCCGCGGCTGACACCCTCTAAAATATTGCCCGGCGTGCCGACACCCATCAGATAACGCGGCTTGTCCTGCGGCAGATAGGGCTCAACAGCCGATATAATGCGGTACATATCTTCTTTCGGCTCCCCTACTGCAAGTCCCCCAATGGCATAACCGTCCAAGCCGAGTGACGCAATGTCCTTGGCGTGGGCAATACGCAGATCATCAAAGGTACAGCCCTGGTTGATGCCGAAAAGCAGCTGATTCTTATTAATAGTGTCTGACTGCGCGTTGAGCTTTTCCATTTCCGCCTTGCAGCGTTCCAGCCATCGCGTCGTGCGCGCGCAGGAGTCTTTTGCATATGCATAAGGAGCCGGATTTTGAACACATTCGTCAAAAGCCATAGCGATCGTAGAGCCCAGATGAGACTGGATGCGCATGCTCTCCTCCGGTCCCATAAAGATTTTACGGCCGTCTACATGTGAGTGGAACGTAACGCCTTCCTCGCGGATCTGGCGCAGGGATGCCAGTGAAAACACCTGAAAGCCGCCGCTGTCTGTTAAAATCGGCCGGTCCCAGTTGGTGAAGCGGTGCAGACCGCCCAATTCATAAATCAGCGTGTCCGACGGGCGCACATGCAGGTGATATGTGTTGCAAAGCATGACCTGGCAGCCAACATCCTTTAAATCAAATGTAGACAAGCCGCCTTTGATGGCTGCCGCCGTAGCCACGTTCATAAACGCAGGCGTTTGTACCGTGCCGTGCACCGTTTCAAACACGCCGCGGCGCGCGTTATTCTCTTTTGAAATTACTTTAAACATTATTTAACCTCTCAGCAGATAAACATGGCGTCGCCAAACGAGAAAAAGCGGTAGCGCATCTCCACGGCTGTTTTATAGGCGTTTAAAATATGCTCGCGGCCTGCCAGTGCGCTGACCAGCATGATCAGCGTGCTTTCCGGCAAATGGAAATTCGTGATCAGTGCATCAATGCATTTAAATTCATAACCGGGGTAAATAAAAATAGAGGTATCGTCGTCGTCCTCGCAGATTTTGCCGTTTTTGGCCGCCACGCTTTCCAGTGTACGGCAGGAAGTCGTGCCGACCGAGATCACACGGCCGCCGGATGCCTTAACACGGTTGATCATATCGGCCGTTTCCTGCGGCATATGGTAGTGCTCTGTGTGCATTAAGTGGTTTTCGATGTTTTCTGCCTTAACCGGCCGAAATGTACCGAGGCCAACATGCAGCGTCACATAGCCGATTTCAACGCCTTTGGCGCGGATCTTTTCCAGAAGCTCGGGCGTAAAATGCAGGCCGGCCGTCGGCGCTGCGGCAGAACCAAGCTCGCGTGCATAAACCGTTTGGTAGCGCTCCTGATTTTCCAGCTTTTCTTTGATATACGGTGGCAAAGGCATTTGCCCGATCTGGTCGAGTACGGTGTAGATGTTGCCCTCATATGTAAAGCGAAGCAGGCGGTTGCCGTTTTCCAGCACACTTTCCACCGTGCCCTGCAGGATACCGCCGCCAAAAGTAAAATGACTCCCCTCTTTGGCCTTGCGGCCCGGACCTGCGAGGCATTCCCAAAGATCCTGCTCCACCTGCTTCAGCAATAAAAATTCAACGGTCGCACCTGTATCCTTGGTGCCGTAGATGCGGGCGGGTATAACGCGTGTATCGTTTAAAATCAGGCAGTCGCCCGGGTGCAAATACTGCACAATGTCATAAAAATGCACATGCTGCATGGCGCCGGTCGCTTTATTGAGCATCATAAGGCGTGAGGCATCCCTTGGTTCAACCGGTGTCTGTGCAATCAGTTCTTCGGGTAAATCATAAAAAAAATCAGATGTTTTCATAAACTTTTCACCACATATCAGCGAAATTTAACCTAAATTAACAATTGACATATATATAG
>URDW01000145.1 GCA_900546735.1 uncultured Oscillospiraceae bacterium | reverse complement strand
AATGTTTATAATATTAAAAAGGCGCGTCTGCGCCGGGGTGAAAGAAATGACAAGACTGACCTTTATTGCAGATTTGCACCACTATTCCGAAACGCTCGGCACCACCGGGCGGCAGTATGCGCTGCGCAGTGGTTCTGATCAAAAGTGCCTGGCCGAAACGGGCGCGATCATCGACGCGGCGTTTGCAAAGATCGCACAGTCTGATACGCAGGCAGTTATGCTGATTGGCGATGTGACGAACGACGGCGAGCGCGTCAGCCACATGGAATTGCTTGAAAAGCTGCGTACCCTGCAGCAGAGAAAGCCGGTCTACACCGTAACCGCCACGCATGACTGGTGCTGCGACGGCAATCCGCGCCGCTTTTGCGGCAACAGCGTGTCGGATGATGTGCCTACCTGTACCAGCGAAGAGCTGGGCCGACTTTATGCGCCGTTCGGCCCTGAACAGGCGCTGGCGGTTTACACTACGCATCTCGGCACGCAGTCCTATACGGTCGATATTGGAGACGATGTGCGTCTGCTGGCGCTGATCGACGACCAGAACGGCCGCGGCCGCGCCGGGTTTACAGAAGAACACTTCCAGTGGATCGAGACGCAGCTCCGCCGGGCCGCAAAAGCCGGTCGCGTACTGATTGCGATGGAACATCATCTGCTTCTGCCGTCCGTGCACCCGCTGTTTACCGGCGGCTGCTGTGTAGGTGAGCGCGAAGAAGTGGTGCGGCGCCTTATGCGTGCGGGGCTTCGCTATGTGTTCGTCGGGCACAGCCATATGCAGTTTGTGTCCCGTTTTACAGACGAAGCCGGGCGCACGCTGACCCAGGTCAATGTCGGTTCGCTTTGCGGCTATCCGGCGCCGATCTGCCGCGTTACGGTGGCAAACGGACGGGTGCACTTTTTTACCGAACACCTGCAGTCCTTTGTGTGGAAAGGGCAGGCCGTGCCGGCGCAGCCGTACCTGGCCGCGCACGCGTTTCAAATGATCGACCGTCTGCTGCAAAGCCCAAATCAAAATGAATTTACCGACCGGCTGACAGCACTGCAGCTGCCCGGTGAAAAATTCGGCGCGCTTTATCCGCTCGTTCGTCCGCTGCTGTGTTTTGTGCGCACGGCTACGCTGGGGCAGTGCGCGAGCGTTCTGCGCCCGCTGGGATTTTTAAAAGGTGTGCCGGAAAGCTGTGTCCGTGAATGTCAGAGCGTTCGCCTGTTGCCGCTTGTGCACCGTATCTTTTTAAACCTGTTTGACGGTGCCGAACATCCGTTTTTGCGCGGCGGAGCGCAGTACCGTTTGGTCATGGCCTTTATGGCGTCGCTCGAAAAGCGTGTGCCGGCGCTTTGCGGTTTGACGGATGCTGCGGACGTGCTGCTTTGCGGGGGCAGGTGGCCGGCGGACAGCGGCGATATTACATAAACGGCTGCATTTTACATTGCATTGTTTGTCGCTTTATGGTATAGTATCTGCTGAAAGTTGGTGACAAATTGAAAAATGCTCTGATCGGCCAGTCGGGCGGACCGACGGCTGTTATCAATGCGTCGCTTGCCGGCGCAATGGAATACGCCTTTTCGTGTGCCGAGATCGGCCGCGTATATGGCATGGTCAACGGTATAAAAGGCGCACTGAACGAAAATTTCATGGACTTAACGGCGGCGTTTCGCGGCAACGCGGAAAAGCTCGAACAGCTGAAGCTGTCGCCGGCGATGTACCTTGGCTCGTGCCGCTACAAGATTGCGCAGGATGACGACCGCGACTGCGCCCGTATGCTGGAGATCCTGGAAAAACACAACATCGGCTATTTCTTTTATATCGGCGGCAACGATTCAATGGACACGGTGCTGCGCCTTTCACGCTATGCCGCTTCTGTCGGCAGCGATATCCGCTTTGTCGGCATCCCGAAAACGATCGACAACGACTTGCCCGGTATCGACCATGCGCCAGGCTTCGGCTCGGCGGCCAAATTTGTGTCAGCCGTTGTGAAGGATGTTAGTTATGACACCAGTATTTACGCCATAAAAAGCGTGCATATTATTGAGACGATGGGACGCAATGCCGGCTGGCTGGCTGCGTCAAGTGCACTGGCGCGCGACGAGGGGCACGCCGCGCCGCACCTGATCTATATGCCTGAAGTCGCGTTTTCCGATACGCAGTTTATTGCGGATGTCGGAGCGTGCCTGCAAAAACACAATTCGGTCATCATCGTCGTGGCCGAGGGTCTGCGCACCGAAAACGGGGAATACATTTCGGCGCAAAACGGCAATGTGGACCGTTTCGGGCACGTTATGCTCTGCGGCGCCGGCCTTTATTTAAAACAGCTTGTGGAAGACCATTTCGGCTGCAAGGTACGCTGCCTGGAGCTTGGCGTGCTGCAGCGCAGTGCCGGGCACTCTACCTCTATGACCGATGTGGAGGAGGCGTACCGTCTGGGCATCACAGCGGTGGACGCTGCCGTCAATAAAGGGCTGACCGGCTGTTTTGCCACGCTTACGCGCGTGTGCAGCCAGCCGTACCTGGTGCAGTACGGCACCGAGGATGTGGCTGTTGTCGCCAATCAGGAGCGCACCGTGCCGCGCAGCTGGATCAATGACCGCGGCAACGACGTAATGCCCGAAATGCTTGACTATCTGCGGCCGCTCGTCAAGGGCTCGCCGCATTTGAATGAAAAAAACGGCCTTGCCGATTACATCAGTATTGCGCATCTGGATACAAATCAAATTTAAAATAGGGTGGTCTTTATGTCTTTTCTGGGTGATATGATTACAAATGTGGCCGTTAAAAGGTTCCTTAACCTGAATCCCTCGCATTGCAAGGATCCGGCACGCATTATCGGCGGCGGCCATTTGCCGCCGTTTCAGGTGCCGCAGGGTTATGAACGGCTGGAGTATTCGTTTGGCGGTTTTAAAAGCTTTTTGCTGAAAAAACAGGGCGGTAAGGCGAAAAACTGCGTCTATCTGATCCACGGCGGCGCATTCATTGCCGGCCTTTCGTCCATGTATTACCAAATGGGCATGACGCTGATCGATGCGCTCGGCTGCGACGTATATTATATTGATTACCGCCTGGCGCCGGAATATGTTTACCCCTGTGCGCTTGAGGACACGCGTACGGGTTGGGCGCATCTGCAAAGCCTTGGCTATTTGCCGGAAAACACGGCGCTGCTGGGTGACTCAGCCGGCGGCAACCTGGTGCTTGCCCTGCTGCTTTCGCTGCGCGATGCCGGCCGGCCGATGCCCGCATGCGGCGTTTGCTTTTCTGCCTGGGCCGATATGACAGCCAGCGGAAGTTCGTATATTGCAAATTATCCGAAAGATCCGATGTTCGGTGACCCGGCGGCCGTCTATTCAGACGAACTCAAAGAAAGGCTTTTGCATTCTGAAATTTACAGCTATGCCGAGGGTGCAGACCGTAAAGACCCATACCTGTCGCCGGTTTACGGCGATTACCACGGCTTTGTGCCGATGTATTTTGTGAACAGCGCAGACGAGATCCTTTTGTCCGATGCACAGACGATCTGCGAAAAGCTGCGCGCCTGCGGCACTGAGGCGGTGCACGACATTTGCCCCGGGCTTTTTCATGCGTTTCCGATTTTTTATTTCCTGCCGGAGGCAAAGGAATACATGCGCCGCGCCTGTGACTTTATGGCCCGGTTTATCTGAATGGTAATATAAAAACGCCGTGTCTGCACGGTAGGGGCGTGCATTGCACGCCTCTTTGCCTGTTTGCGCCGGCGGAAAGGAAAATATATGTTCAACCGTTTAAAGAATATATGGCGCGCCTGGGCAGCACGCGTGCCGCAGCTGCGTTTCTGGGCGCGCTTGATCGTGCTGGCGCTGTTCGGCTTTCCGGTCGGCGCAGTGGTCGGTGCGCTGGACTTTCTGTTTGCCTCACTTTTAAACGGCGCGGCGGCGCTGCGCGAGGAATACCTGTATTGGCTTTTGCCGTTTCTGGCGCCGGCTGCCGTGTGCATCACGTTTTGTTACCGCCGCTTCGGCGCCGGCAGCGACCGCGCCATGAATACCATTTTTGAAGTGGCTTACGGGAAAGACAAGTATTTGCCCCTGCGCACGGCGCCTATGATGATGTTTTCTTCTGCACTGACGCATTTGTTTGGCGGCAGTGCCGGGCGCGAGGGCGCGGCTGTGCAGATCGGTGCGGCCGTCTCTTACTGGGCGGGGCAGAAGCTGCATATCAAGCACACGGCGCGCATTTTTCTGGTGGCTGGTATGGCAGCCGGCTTTTCGGGGCTGTTTGGCACGCCGGTGGCGGCTGTGCTCTATGCGGTAGAGGTGCTTTTGGCCGGCACGCTCGACTACCGCGCGCTTTTGCCGGCCTGCACGGCTTCGTTTTCGGCGGTCGCTGTATCGCGTGCGCTCGGTCTGCCGTCGTCTGACTATGCGCTGTCCTTTCAGCCGGAACTCAGCCTGGCGCTGGTGTGCAAGCTGGCAGCGTTGGGGCTGGTGTTCGGCCTGACGGGCGGCCTGTTTGCCTTTTGCCTGCGCAAAGGGCGCGAATGGGGCGAAAAGGCGTTTAAAAACCCCTATGTGCGCGCGGCTGTGCTCGGCGTCTGTCTTACGGTCCTGCTGTTTTTGGCGCGCGGCCGTTACAGCGGCCTTGGCTCCAATTTGATCGAACTTTCGATGACGGGCGGCCGCGTTTACCCCTACGACTGGGTGCTGAAGCTGTTTTTTACTGTGCTGACCCTGTCGGCCGGCCTGAAAGGCGGCGAGGTCACGCCGCTGTTTTCTATCGGTGCTTCGCTGGGCGCCGTGCTGGCCGGGGTGTTTGGCCTGCCGGTGCCGGTCACGGCCGCAGTCGGTTATGTGTGCGTGTTCGGCGGTGCGACCAACACGTTTTTCGCGCCGCTTTTTGTCGGCGCCGAGCTGTTCGGCTACGAGCTGCTGCCGTTTTTCTTTGTGGCGTGCGTGGTGGCCAGGCTTTTTAACTTCGGCCAGTCCATCTATCCCTGTCTCTTATACACATCTGACGC
>URDW01000144.1 GCA_900546735.1 uncultured Oscillospiraceae bacterium | reverse complement strand
TGGGCTCGGAGATGTGTATAAGAGACAGGATCGTTAAAAGCGCCATAATGCGCAGCATGGTGGGCACAGAAGTTTTGACCGCGTCCGAAATGATGCTGACGCTGCCGACCGGACCGGACAGATCCGACAGGCCGTATTTGCCGGTCAGAAGATCATAGACCGACAAAAAGACCATGCGCCCGTAAGACAGGAATTCCAGACACGAGGCTTTCAGCACATTGCCCACATTTTTCTCCTCGCCGAGCAGCCAGAAGTCCATCGAAATGTAATTGTGGCCATACTGCTCTTCCGTCGCGAACTGCACGCCGTCCAGCGCCACCGTTTTGCCGTCGCGGTCGACCGTCATGTCTACGATGCCGTCGCTGCTGCGTGAAAACGCCGTGCTGAGGTCCGAAGTCGTAAAAATGCGCATGCCGTCGATCGATTTGATCGTGTCGCCGACCTGCAGGCCGTAAGCCTCGCTGACGGCGCCCTCTTCAAACCGGGCCACCGTACAGGTGCCGACCAGGTTAGAGGTGGAAACAATGATGGCCATAATGATGAAGCCGAGCAGCAAGTTCATCAGCGCGCCGGCCACGACCACAACGATGCGCTGCCAGACTTTTTTGGAAGAAAACGAACGCTTGCTGTCGCTTTCCTCATCTTCCCCCTCCATGGCGCAGTAGCCGCCGACCAAGATCCAGCGCAGCGAGTACTTCGTGCCGCGGAAAGTTTTGCTAAAGATTTTCGGCCCCATGCCGATTGAAAATTCATTGACCTGGATCTTATTGAGTTTGGCCGCCACGAAATGGCCGCCCTCGTGCACAATAATGATCAGTTCAAAAAACAAAATCGCGATCAGGATCGGGTAGACCGTGTTCCAGATACTCGAAATGCTGATACTCAGAGAAATCAACTATTTACCGCCTTTGCCACATATTCACGCGCGCACCGGTCTGCCTCCAGCACATCGGCAAGCGAAAATGCCTGCACATCCGGCGCGTGCTCCATTGCCTCATTGTTAAGATATGCAATGTCGGTAAATTTAATTTTTCCGTCCAGAAAATATTTTACACTTTCTTCATTCGCGCCGTTTGCAGCAGCCGGGTGCAGACCGCCGAGTTCAAACGCACGGCGGCAGATGTTCAGACAGCCAAACGTCTCGTAATCCGGCGCAAAAAAGGTCAGCTTGCCGTACTCGGTCAGGCTGAGTTCGCGCACAGGCGAAACGAAGCGCTCCGGATAGGTCAAAGCATATTGGATCGGGATGCGCATATCCGGCACGCCAAGCTGGGCAATGACGGAATTGTCCACATACTCGATCGCAGAATGGACAACCGACTCACGGTGCACGACTACGTCGATCCGGGACGGCTGCATGTCAAAAAGCCAGGCTGCCTCAATGATTTCGAGTCCCTTATTCATCATGGTAGCAGAGTCGATCGTGATTTTGGCGCCCATGCTCCAGTTCGGGTGGTTGAGCGCCTGCTTTACCGTGACGTTTTGCAGTTCACTTTCTTTTTTACCGAAAAACGGGCCGCCGGAAGCCGTTAAAATCAGTTTTTTAACAGCTGCACGACCTAGGCTGCCCTGCAGCGCCTGAAAAATAGCCGAGTGTTCACTGTCGACGGGCAAAATCGAAACGCCGTTTTCCTTTGCCGCATCCATCACCAGACGGCCGCCGGCCACAAGCGTTTCCTTGTTGGCGAGCGCGATCGTCTTTTTGGCGCGGATGGCCGCCAAAGTCGGTTCCAGCCCGACCATGCCGACCACGGCGTTGAGCACCGTATCGGCATGCGCAGCGGTGGCGCATTCGATCAGCCCCTCCATGCCGGATACAACACGGATGTCCGTATCCTTCAGCAAAACACGCAGGGCGTCGGCCGCCTGCGGCTGCATCATGCAGACAAGTTCGGGATGAAACTCCCTGGCCTGGCGTTCCACCGCTTTGTAATTTTTATTGGCCGAAAGAGCCGTTACCGAATAGCCGTTCAGCCGGATCACATCGAGCGCCTGGGTGCCGATAGAACCGGTAGAGCCGAGCAGCGCGATTTTTTTCATAACTTCACCTTCAGACTGCCGCGCTGAAATAAGCCAGCGCGATGATATGTACAACGGCCAGCGTGAAAAGCGACGAATCGAACCGATCCATCACGCCGCCGTGACCGGGAAAGATCTTGCCAAAATCCTTTACGCCGAAATTGCGTTTGAGCACCGACGCCGTCAGGTCGCCGAACATGCCAAGCAGCGCGACCACAGGGCTCAGGCAAATGAGCGCGATCATCAGCGGCTGTTCCAGCGGCACATCGGCAAAATGGTTGTAAAGCAGCATGGCGCACACGTTGGCAACGAGCGACAAAACAAGGCCGCCGACCGCGCCCTCCACCGTTTTTTTCGGGCTGATGTTCGGCGACATTTTATGCTTGCCGCACACCATGCCGGTCAGCTGGGCGCCGATGTCGTTCACAAGCGCCGAAATGAGCGCATAAAAGATAAAATAAATGCCGATCTGCTTATCAGCGCCGCCGATGTCGCGCAAACGGACGATGATGGAAAAGCCGTAAGGCACGACAACGCTGGCAAAAACGGCTGTCGTCACATCCTCAAACTTTGTTTTATTATACTGGCGCAGCATGGCCAGGAAAAACACGATGACGAGCGCTGTAACGTAGACCACATGCGGTACGAAGCCGATCACACGCGACCACACCGCCTCAGAAACGAGCGGTTCCAGACAAGCGCCGTTCGAGAAAAACGGCACGACGGCGGCAAACGCCGTACCGACGATCAAAATAAATTTGTTGACGATTTTTGCGCAGCGCATGATCTCGTTGGCAGCGACTGCGCTTAAAAATGCAACGACAACGACCAGCGCCGGCGTGTAGATCTGCCAGACGACAACGACCAGAACGGCCGCCAGCACCAGGCCGGTAATCACTCTTTGTTTCATACAGTACCTCCGAAACGGCGATTTCTTTTTTCATAGGCAGACAAGGCCGCATAAAGGTCTTCATCTTTAAAATCGGGCCACAGCACATCGCTGTACCAGAATTCGCTGTAAGCCGACTGCCAAAGCAGGAAATTGGAAAGGCGCTGTTCCCCGCTCGGGCGGATGATCAAGTCGGCATCCGGCTGGCCGGCCGTGTAGATGTGCGATGAAATATCATTCTCTGTGATCGCGGTCAAATCGCGCCCCTCGCGCGCAAGGCGCTGCACGGCACGAACGATCTCGAGCCGGCCGCCGTAGTTGACCGCCAGGTTGATAATGGTGCCGTCGCGGTCAGCCGTACGCTTTTCAGCGCGGTCCATCAGGTCATTGAGCTCGTCGGAAAGCCCCTCGCGCTCGCCGATAAAGCGGATCGCAATGTTTTCGCTTTCGTCAAAGTCACGCTCCGCCTCCAGCAAATAATTTTTGAACAGCAGCATCAGTGCGTTCACCTCGTCTGCCGGGCGCTTCCAGTTTTCGGTAGAAAACGCATAAAACGTGACATAAGGGATGCCCAGATGCGCACAAAGCTTGGAAATGCGGCGAAACACCTCGGCGCCGGCCTTGTGCCCGGCCTTTCGCGGCAGAGCGCGCTTTTTGGCCCAGCGGCCGTTGCCGTCCATAATAATGCCAAGGTGCTGCGGCAGCACATCGAACGACGGCAGGTTTTCAAAGCCGGCCTTTTTTTTAAATACAGCCATGTTGCCTCCACAAATACAGATATAAAAGCATTTCAGGGGCGCCATAGCAGCGCCCCACAAAAGCACACCGTTAAATTGAAAGAATTTCTTTTTCCTTTTTGGCCGTGATCTCATCGGCCAGCTTAACCGCTTTGTCGGTGATTTCCTGGATCTTTTTCTCGGCCGACTTCACGTCGTCCTCTGTGATCTCGTTATCTTTTTTCATTTTCTTCACATCGTCGATCGCATCGCGGCGCACATTGCGCATGGCGACCTTCGCCTCTTCGTTGCGCTTGGAGATGGACTTGACGATCTCTTTACGGCGCTCTTCGGTCAGCGGCGGGAAATTCAGGCGGATGACCTTGCCGTCGTTCATCGGGTTGATGCCCACATCAGACTTATTGATCGCCTTTTCAATATCTTTCAGCGTTGAAGCATCCCAGGGCTGAATAGCCAGGGTCCTGGGCTCCGGCACACTGATCTGCGCCATCTGGCCGACCGGCGTAGGCGTACCGTAGTAATCGACCAGAACGCGATCCAAAATAGACGGGTTGGCGCGGCCGGCACGGATGGCCGCATAGTCGCGTTCCATGGACTTCAGGCACTTTTCCATTTTTTCATCTGTTTTTGTATAAACCTGTTCGAGTGACATTGTGTTGACCTCACTTTCAAATAATTCGTGTTAATCCGTTACGACTGTACCGATCTTTTCCCCCTTGGCGGCACGCACGATGTTCTGCGGATCGTCAAGGTTGAAAACCAAAATCGGCACAAGGTTGTCCTTACAAAGGGAAAAAGCGGTGGAATCCATCACGCGGATGTCATTTGCCAAAACATCGCGGAACGTCACCGTGTCATACTTCACAGCGTCGGGATACTGTTTGGGGTCTTTGTCATAAACGCCGTCCACATTTGTGGCCTTCAGCAAAATATCTGCCCCGATCTCCACAGCGCGCAGCGCCGCCGCCGTGTCTGTTGAAAAGAACGGGCTGCCGGTGCCGCAGCCGAAAATCACGATACGCCCTTTTTCAAAGTGGCGGTTTGCACGGTTGCGGATGTACGGTTCGGCGATCTGGCGCATTTCAATAGCCGTCTGCACACGCACATCAGCGCCGAGCTGCTCCAGTGCGTCGCAAAGCGCCAGCGAGTTCATTGCCGTAGCCAGCATGCCGATATGGTCCGCACGCGTGCGGTCCATGTGTTCGCTCGTTCTGCCGCGCCAGAAATTGCCGCCGCCGACCACAATGCCGATCTGTACGCCGAGGTCCCAGACCTCTTTGATGCTTTTACAGATGGAGCTGACGGTCTCGTCGTCGATCCCGGTGCCCTTGCTGCCGGCAAGCACTTCACCAGACAGTTTCAGCAGTATTCGTTTGTACATAAAAAATTACCTCCGACAATTCTGCAGTTTTCTCTGTCTATAATCTGTCTCTTATACACATCTGACGCTGCCGACGACTTAATAG
>URDW01000143.1 GCA_900546735.1 uncultured Oscillospiraceae bacterium | reverse complement strand
GAGACAGATTATATACTTAATTTACAATAAGAATTGGTGAAAAAAATGAAAATCTTTAAAAACCGCGGCAGCATCTACATTCCGAAAAGCAACATGAAAAGCGACCGTGAGCAGAAGTTTCTGTTCGCCTGTCTCGGCGTGCTCATCACCGGCGCCCTGGTCGTGCTGATCATTTTCGGCGTGCGCTACCACTTCAGCCTGAAGGAATTTTTCCGCCCTGCCGACCTGCAGACGGCGGCCGAGACCGGCGACACGGCGGCCGTCAATCTGCCGGATGTGTCGGGCAAAACGAACTTTGTCATTCTGGAAACAGACAATGACGCCGAGTCGCTCCACTTTGCCCTGCTCGTGCAGTTTGACATGGATTCCAACACTTACAAGGCGGCGGCCGTCGGGCCGGACATCCGCGCCGACAACGTGCCTTTAAATCAAACGTATGAACAGGGCGGCGCCGCGGCGGTGCTGCGCGCGCTGAACGAAGAGTTCAGCCTTTCCGTAGATAACTATTTTACATTTACCGACAAGAATTTTACGTCGATGTTTGACGAACTCGGTTCGGCCACTTACGCGTTTACCGACAGCATCCGCGACGATCTGGACGGCGACGACGGTTTTTATGTGCGCGTCTCTGCCGGCGAGCAGAAGGTCGACGGCGACCTTTGCCTGCGGCTGATCCGCTACTGGTGCCAGATTCAAAACGACTACACGGCCTGCAACAACTTCCTTGTTTCCATGCTCACCGAGCTGTTTAACGACGAGCTGTACACAGACCGGCTGAACAAGTTTTCCTCCGTCATCAACCTGGTCACCGACACGGACATGACGGTCAACGACTACACCGAGCTGGAAGATGTGCTGCAGGTCGCCTGCAGCGAGTTCGCCGGCATGAACGTTTATTACCCGGAGGCTCAGGCGCAAAACGGTTCGTTTACCGACGATTCCGTGCAGAGCATCCGTTCCAGTTTTTCAAAGTAAGGAGAAAGCAATGAATCTTGAAAAAATCGAATCGGCCGTGCGCGAAATCCTGATCGCGGTCGGCGAAGACCCGGACCGCCCCGGCCTGCAGGAAACGCCCAGGCGCGTGGCCGGCATGTATGCCGAGGTGTTCAGCGGCCTGCACGAGGACCCAAAGCAGTACTTAAAGTTTTTTGACGAAAAAAGCAACGACGAAATGGTCATTGTGCGCGACATCCCGTTTGCCTCCATGTGCGAACACCACCTTTTGCCGTTCGTCGGCAAGGCGCACATCGCCTACATCCCGAGCGACAATAAGATCATCGGCCTTTCCAAGCTTGCGCGCATCGTGGGCCATTTTGCGCGCCGCCCCCAGGTGCAGGAGCGCCTGACCCACGACATTGCCGATTTTCTGAACGACAACCTTTCGCCGAAGGGCGTTGCCGTTATTATGGAGGCCGAACATTCCTGCATGACGATCCGCGGCGCAAAGGCGGCCGGCGCCGTCACGCAGACTTCGGCGCTGCGCGGCTGTATGAAAAAAGATGCAAAAAGCCGCAGCGAAGTGCTGTCGCTTTTGGGCAAATAAAGGGGTAATTTATGGTGTTTCAGTGCAGGGACCGCGCGCTTTCTTACGGCGAAAACGTGCTGGTCATGGGCATCGTCAACGTTACGCCGGACAGTTTTTCAGACGGCGGCGATTTTTTTGACCCGTCGGCTGCGGCTGCGCGCGTGCGCGAATTTGCGGCCATGGGGGTAGACATCGTCGACCTCGGCGGCCAGTCTACCCGCCCCGGCGCCGTGCCGGTCACACCGGAGGCGGAGTGGCTGCGCTTAAAAGGCGTTTTAGAGCACTTGCAGGGCTTTGAAGGCGCTGTTTTGTCGGTAGACACATACTTTCCCGAAGTGGCCGAAACGGCCCTGCAAAACGGCGTGCACATCATCAACGACGTCAGCGGCAAAGTAAACCCGAAAATGGCGGCGGTCGTTAAAAAGTACGGCGCCGGGTGGATCATAATGCACAGCACCGGCGAAAAGGAAAATATTATCGGGGACGTGCGCGCCTTTTTTGCCCGCGCGGCTTCGCAGGCGCAGGCGCTCGGCGTAAAAAAAGAGTGCCTTTGCTTTGACATGGGCATCGGCTTCGGCAAAACGCGCGAAGAGGACCTTGCCCTGATCGCGAACGTGCCGGCCTATAAACCGGCGGGCTATCCGCTGCTGTTCGCGGCTTCCAGAAAGCGCGTCATCGGCTACGCCAGCGGCGAGCCGGAACCAAAAAAAAGGACCCCCGGCAACATTGCGGCCGACACGGCGGCCATTCTCGGCGGCGCCGACATGGTGCGCCTGCACGACCCGGCCGGGCAGATGGCCGGCGTGCGCATGGCCGGTGAGATCAGAAAGAGGGTACAAAGAAGATGAGGGACTATATTTACATCGACCGTTTAAAGCTGTTTGCCTACCACGGCGTAAATCCGGAGGAAAAGGAAAACGGCCAGAATTTTTACGTTTCCGTCAAGTGTTTTATGGATCTGGAGCCGGCCGGCGTTTCCGACGACCTGAACTACACCGTCTCCTACGCAAGGGTCATCAAGCGCATCAAAAAGGTGTTCACGGCGCAGAAATTCGACCTTTTGGAGCGTGCGGCCGAAGCCGTGGCGGATGCGATTTTGGAGCATTACGACCCGATCGACCGCGTGATCGTCAAAGTCTCGAAGCCGGAGGCGCCCATCTCGGCCGAATTCGGCGACGTGGGCGTGTGTATCACAAGGGAGCGGTAACGTGTTTTACTTAGTGGCGCTCGGCAGCAACCTCGGCGACCGGCTCGCACACATGCAGTCGGCGGTCCATGCGTTTTCGTGCTTGCCGGGCACGGAGGTGGTGCGCGTCTCCGGCGTTTATGAAACGGCGCCGGTCGGCTGCACCGATGACAATGTGTATTTGAACGCGGCCGTGCTGCTCGAAAGCGGCCTGGCCCCGCAGGAAATGCTGGGCGCCTGCCTGGGCGTTGAGGCGTCGCGCGGGCGCCGGCGGCCGTATGTCAATGCGCCCCGGGTGCTGGACTGCGACCTGATCTTTGCGTTTGACGGGGAAAGGGAAGTGCGTGTGAACACGCCGAATCTGACCCTGCCGCACCCGCGCTTTTTGGCGCGCCGCTTTGTGCTGCAACCGCTTTGCGACTTGTTTCCGGGCGGCAGTGTGTTCGGCGTTTTGGATCTTCGCCCGGCGCTCAGGCAGGTAACGGACCAGGCGCTTGCCCCGGCCGGCTGTGCGCTCTTTTTGCCGGCTGTGCCGTAAAACGAATAAGTTTTAAATGCGTACCCAGCTGGGTGCGTATTTTTGTTGGAGGGAAAAATGCAAACGGTTTTACGAACGACAAAACGGCTCGTGCTTCGGAAATTTGAACGTGCCGACCTGCCGGCGCATCGGCATGCGCTACCGGTATACTTACCGGGAACTGGTGCAGCCGAAAAACCAGCTGGTCACCTTCCGCCTTTACCAGCTGAATCTGGACGGCAGAGAAGAGCGCGTTTACCAAAAGTACTGGAACGCCTCTGCCGTGCATTTTGTGGAAGCAGGGCTCTGACAGTATAAAAGATATAAAATCCAGATTTTCCGCACCGCTGTGGAAAATCTGGATTTTTGCTTTTCTATGTGTTTTTTTGAAATTTTTTGTCACAAAACAGCTATTTCGAGGGATATAGTAATAGGAAACTGTTTTGAATGGCACTTTTTACCGGCCGTTTCTTAATTTTTGTGAATTTTTGCCGGGTCGATTGACTTTTGCGTTCGTTTTGCCATAATAGATTGCAAAGACAGGAAGGTATGGAGGACGTTTTCGTATGTTCGCACCAATTGTAGAATATTTTTTTCAGGCCGGCTGCAAGTCGCTGGTGCTTTTTGCGGTGCCTGCGGCGGTGTATCTGGCTGTTTGGAAAAGCCGCGCTAAAAAGGGCGGTGCACCGCTTGTGTTTTCGGCTGTAGCGCCGGGACTTGTGCTGCTTTTTTATGCGGCGTTGGTCGTTTCTATCCTTCTGGTGCCGGATTTTGACATGGGCATTTTGGACAGCGGCAAATTTTATTTTGACGTTTCCTTTTCGCCACTCCGGTATTATAATCTGGTGCCGTTTAAAACGCTGCGCGAGCAGTTTGCCATGCTGCAGGCAAACGGTCTGCATTCGTTTGACGGGCTGAAAATGGTGTTGAACCTTGCGGCCAATCTGTTTATCTTTTTGCCGCTTCCTCTACTTTTGCGGTGGAATTTTAAAAAAATCAGGTGGTGGCAGTCGCTGCTCGTTGTTTTTTGCAGCAGCCTTTTGATCGAGGTCATCCAGTACCCGCTGCACCGCAGCTGTGATGTGGACGACCTGCTCGTCAATACACTGGGCGGACTGCTTGGCTGTTTCGTCTGTGCGGCGGCGGTGCGCATCGTGCAAAAACGGCGTGCCCAAAAGAAAGCACCGCCTGTTCAGTAAAAACAGGTGTAACAACAACGGGCGGCTTATGGCCGCCTGAGACTGTCGAAAAAGCCGGTTGGACCGCGCGTAAATTAAATCAGAAAAATAATTTACTGTTTTTCTTAAGCAAAAAGCATGTTGCATTGCAAAAAATTTCATACTGAAAACGCAGAAAAACCGCACAGCTGTGCGGTTTTTTGCTTTTACATAACCAGATGGGTCAAAAATGGGGTACCGGTTGTTTTATAGTATTTTACGTCAAGAAGATGCTGGGCACGCAGCAGGTCGGGCTGCTTTGGAACACCGGCTTGGCGGCAGGCAGCGCGGCCGATTTACCGGCAACTTGCAAAAGGGCAAAGCTCTGTTTCGGTCAGTCGTCCTTTTCCATATCGTCTTTAAAGCAGTGCACCAGGTCCATCAGCACCTGTACCTGCTTTTGGGACAGCCCGTTGATGTGTATGGTCGCGTTTTGGTCGATCCCCAGCAGATAATCCGCAGAAATATTAAAAATTTTTGCCAGTTCCACAATGTACTGGGTCGAAGGTACGGTCAGCCCCATCTCCCAGGCGTTTACGCCGGAGCGCGAAATGCCCAGCATTCTGGCTAGATCTGCCTGTGTCAGATCCATGCTTTCGCGCAGCAGTCTGATGCGGTCGGCTAGTGAATACAGCTCTTTTTTCATCGGATCACTTCGCTCTGTTTATATATTTTCACCACTGTTATTGATGTCATAATCATTATGATATTTCATTATCACCTGTCTCTTATACACATCTCCGAGCCCACGAGACACTGAGCGATCTC
>URDW01000142.1 GCA_900546735.1 uncultured Oscillospiraceae bacterium | reverse complement strand
CGAGATCGCTCAGTGTCTCGTGGGCTCGGAGATGTGTATAAGAGACAGACTTCATCGAGCGCTTTTTGAATACGCTCTTCAAAGTCGCCCCTGTATTTCGTGCCCGCGACCATAGAGGTCAGATCCAGTGAAATGATCTTTTTGCCGCGCAGCAGCTCGGGCACCTCGTCCTTAGCGATTTTCAGCGCCAGCCCCTCTGCAATGGCGGTTTTGCCCACGCCGGGCTCACCGATCAGACAAGGGTTGTTTTTGGTGCGGCGGGAAAGGATCTGGATCACACGCTCGATTTCTTTGTCACGGCCGATGACCGGGTCGATCTTTCCCTCTTTGGCAAGCGCCGTCAGGTCTTTGCCGTACTTATCCAGCGTTTCGTGGCCGGACTTGCCGCCCTTTGCCTTTTTCTCGCCCTGCGCGGCTGAAGCAGTCTCACCGCCGCCGAGCGATGACGCCAGCGTCTGCATCAGCGCATCCGGCGTAACGCCGCAGGCCTGCAGATACTGCACAGCATAGCAGTCGTCCTCCTGCAAAATCGCCATCAGCAGGTGCTCTGTGCCGACAAAGCTGTGGAACATACCGCTGGCTGTCTGGTAAGCGATTTCCAAAATACGCTTTGCCTGCGGGGTAAAATAGCTGGGGCTCAGTTTGGTCGGTGAACCAATGCCGGTATTTGACTTGATAAGTTCCTCGATCGTTTTCGTATCAATATCATTTTCACTGAGCACAACGGCGCCGACGCCTGTGCCCTCTTTCAAAATGCCGAGCAAAATATGCTCGCTGCCAATGTAGTTGTGGCCGAAATCCTCGGCGCACTCAATGGCAATGTTCAGTGCCTCATTGGCTTTGGCTGTAAAGTTGCTGAATTTATACATGATGTTTTCCTCCAATCGGTGAAAGAAAACGCTCTTTCACTTTAATATTTGCCAAGTGCCTCGCGCGTGATCGAGGCGCGCAGCTTATCGCGCTCCTGCGCTTCAAGGTCTGCCCCCGCGCGCACCGTTAAATTGCCGCGCTGCACACCGATCATCAGTGCGTTGATCGTTTCGTAGGGCACTTCAAAGTAGCCGAGCGAAACGCCCAGACGCACCAGGGAGATCAGGCTCAAAAATTCTGACGAAGTCAGCTTTCTGGCCATTTTCAGTGTGCCGAAGGCACGGTACACGCGGTCCTCAAACGCGTCCAGATCTTTCAGATCTTCACGCGCAGCGCGTTCCTGTTTTACGATTTGGTCGCATATTGCACTCAGGTTTTCCACAGCGCTTTTTTCCGTGATACCCATCGTGATCTGGTTGGAAAGATAGTAAAAAGCATCCTTATCGGAATAGACCGGCTTCATAGAAAGGCCGAGCTTATTGACCATTGCGGACAGACGGCCGACCTGACCGCGCGCAACAATGGCCGGAATGTGCAGCAGCACAGATGCCTTGAGCCCCGTGCCAAGGTCGGTCGGGCTGGAAGTCAGAAAACCGAGCTTGTCGTCAAACGCGATCTTCAGGCGCTTCAGAAGCACGTCGTCGATCTTGTCGGCCTCGCGGTAGGCCTCCATAAGATCCTGACCGCTGCGCATGACCTGCAGACGGATATGATCCTCTTCGCAGAGCATGATGGAAACGGTCTCGTCGTTGGAAAGGATCAGCGCACCATTTTCGCGCCCGTTTACAAACTGACTTGTGATCAGGTGCTTTTCCACAAGCGCCTGCGCCTCGGCGTCCTTCATCTGCGACATGTCGAGCAGATTCAGGTCGCCGGCCAGTTCGGAATTTTTCAGCGCCGCAAAAATTTTACGGCTGACGGTGCGCCGCAGGTCGCCGCTCATGCGTGACGGAAACGGCGCATCTTCCAGATTGCGTGCCAAACAGATACGCGACGAAAGTACGACGTCGCTGTTTTTGCCCTGTGCAATATACCACTTATCCATTTTTACTTATCCCCCTCAAGCTCTTTGATCTTATCACGCAAAACGGCTGCCTGTTCAAAGTTCTGCGTTTTAATGGCTTCTTTCAGTTCCTCTTTCAGGCGGTCGACCTCGCTCAGCGGATTTTCGGCCTTGGGCGCTTCTTTCTTTGCGTCCTCGTCATTTTCCTGCGTATAATGCACATGCTTGCCGATGTGGTGCACATTGCCGTGCATGCGCTCCAAAGACGGATAAAGCTGCTCATAGAACTTGTCGTAGCAGTGTGCGCAGCCCATCTTGCCGCTCGACACAATGTCGTTCAGGCTGGAGTTGCAGTAGCCGCAGCGGTCCACGCCGGCCAGTGCATTGAACGCCGCCGTAGAGGCGCCGAGAAAGTTGCCGAAAAAGGAGCCCAGATTAAACGGCTCGAACATGTCGTTTGCATGCAGTTCCTTGGCACAGTCGGGGCAAAGGTACATTTCGGTCACATGACCGTTGATATTCTGACGGATATGGGTGGTTGCTTCGTTTTGGTTACAGCGTTGACATCTCATAGTGATTCCTCCTAATTGCTGTAATGCAGCAGTAAATTTTTAAATAAGTTTGCACGGATCTTATCCTTTGTCTGGCGTGTAAGCGGTGTCGGCGTGTCTTTAAAAATGTTGTCAGACACACTGCCGAGCATCATTTTTGCGCCCTTTTCGTCAATCACATTCTGGCGGTGCAGATTATAGATATTGGCGGCCGCCGTTTTTTCATCGATCGAGTCGCCGATGGAATTGATCAGGTGCATGATCACAGCCGATTTGCTGCCTGCGCGCGTGATCAGGATGTAACCGCCGCCGCCGCGCCGGCTTTCAATGGTGTAGCCCTGCTCCGGCGTAAAGCGCGAAGTGATCACATAGTTGATCTGACTGGGCACGCAGCCGATCTGCTGTGCCAGATCATTGCGCCGGATCTGCACGGTCGGGCTGCCGTCCGAAAACATGTCCAGAATGACATTGGCGATCAAATCTGACATCTTCATTTTCCGATCATCTTCCTTTCCTACAGGTTTAGGAGAAAGATTGTCAAGTTTTGACTTTGACTTTCTTTGACCTTTAACTACATTATACACAATGGTCAGAGAAAGTCAAGACTTTTTTCAAAAAATTTTTCAAAATTTTTGAAAGCCGCGCCGCTGCCCGCTAAAAAGCAAAAAGCACCGTAAAACGCAATGCCGCACACGGTGCACATTCCCTGCCCTTTTGCAAAAACAAACGGTAAAAACGGCCGCAAAATACAGCAGCCGTCTCCCCAAGATCCGCGCGCACATGCAAAATCAACAATTTTTTCTTTACGAAAGGCAGTATTGGCGGTATAATAATAAATATACATCCTAATATTGCAATATTCTGCAGCTACTGCACAAGCGCAAAAGGAGAAGATGCAAATGAAAAAGTGCCTGATCGTGGTGGACTACCAAAACGACTTTGTGACCGGCAGCCTTGGCTTTCCGCAGGCAAAGGAACTGGACAGCCGGATCGCCGCAAAAATAGACGCCTACCACCAAAACGGCGACGACGTGCTGTTTACCTTTGACACGCACGGCGACGATTACCTGACCACCCGGGAAGGGCGCGCGCTGCCCATTGCCCACTGCCTGGAAAATACGCCCGGGCATGATCTTTACGGCAAAACAGCTGCCTGCCGGCAGGCGCAGGACCGCTGCTTTTACAAATCTACCTACGGCAGCGACACACTTTTTGACTACCTGCGCGCCAATGCTTACCAGTCTATTGAGCTGGTCGGGCTGGTCAGCAACATCTGCGTGCTCTCCAACGCCGTTCTGGCAAAAACAGCACAGCCGGAGACACAGATCATTGTGGATGCCGCCTGTACCGATTCAAACGACAAAACCCTGCACCGCGCCGCACTGCAGGTGATGCAGGGGATCCAGATCGACATAATCAACGAAAGGGAATAAAAAATGACTGAAAGAAATCTGTCCATGCTGTTTGACTTCTATGAACTGACTATGGCAAACGGCTACTTCAAAAACGGCTTTTACAAGAAAAACGCCTATTTCGACGTGTTCTTCCGCAACATTCCGGATGGCGGCGGTTTTGCCATTGCCGCCGGACTGGAACAGGTGATCGACTACATCAAGAACCTGCATTTTACAGACGAAGACATTGCATACTTAAAAAGCAACGGCAGCTTTGACGAAGCTTTCCTGAACGCTTTGAAAGATTTTCATTTTACCGGCGACATTTACGCCGTGCCGGAGGGTACGCCCGTATTTCCGGGCGAGCCGCTGCTGACGGTAAAAGCCCCGGCCGCGCAGGCGCAGCTGATCGAAACTTACCTGCTGCTGGCGATCAATCACCAGTCGCTGATCGCCACAAAGGCAAACCGTATGGTACGCGCCGCACAGGGGCGGCCGATCATGGAATTCGGCGCACGCCGCGCACAGGGCACCGACGCCGCCGTGCTGGGTGCGCGTGCAGCCTACATCGGCGGCTGTGCGGCCACCTCGTGCACGCTTTGTGACGAACTGTACGGTGTGCCGGCTGCCGGTACGATGGCGCACGCCTGGGTGCAGATGTTCGACTCCGAATACGAAGCTTTTAAAACCTACTGCGAGCTGTACCCGCACAACGCCGTTCTTCTGGTAGACACTTACAACACCATCAAAAGCGGTGTGCCAAACGCCATCCGCGCATTTAAAGAGGTTCTGATGCCGCAGGGCATCACCAACTTCGGCATCCGTCTGGATTCAGGCGACATCTCTTACCTTTCCAAAAAGGCGCGCAAAATGCTGGATGAAGCCGGTCTGCAAACCTGCACGATCACAGCCTCCAATGCGCTGGACGAATACCTGATCCGCGATTTGATGATGCAGGGCGCACAGATCGACTCTTTCGGTGTGGGCGAGCGGCTGATCACCGCCAAAAG
The DNA here is from genome assembly GCA_900546735.1 of uncultured Oscillospiraceae bacterium. Lineage (GTDB taxonomy): Bacteria > Bacillota > Clostridia > Oscillospirales > Acutalibacteraceae > Scybalenecus > Scybalenecus merdavium. Next base: position 388 of record URDW01000142.1, on the reverse strand, counting down.
CGACCCGATCTTCGGCGGCGTGTACAAGCTGGTGGCCGTGGAAGATGAAGACGGCATGATCCAGCCGAAAATCAAAATCAGTGAAAACACCGCCAAAATCACCAACCCGCATTTCAAAAAAGTCTACCGCTACTACGACAACGAAAGCGAAAAGGCGCTGGCAGACGAGATCTGCCTGTACAACGAGACCGTGGAAAGCGGCGAACCGCACACGATTTTTGACCAGAACGCCACCTGGAAAACGAAAACGCTGACCGACTTCACAGCACGCGAGCTGCTGGTGCCTGTGTTTAAAAACGGAAAATGCGTGTACACATCCCCTGCCCTTAAGGATATACGCGCCTACTGCCTGCAGGAGGTCGAGCTGCTTTGGGATGAGGTCAAACGC
>URDW01000141.1 GCA_900546735.1 uncultured Oscillospiraceae bacterium | reverse complement strand
GATGCTGGTGGCGATAGACAGCGGCAGCATCTTTTTAAATGACAGCGAGTCGTCGGCCTCTTCCTCTTTTTTAGAAAGTGCCTCTTTGATCATGTTGGCGCCGATCAGAGCCAGCAGCACAAACGCCACCCAGTGGTCCACATTCTCGATATACTTTTGGAAATTGCGGCCAAGCAGATAGCCGACGGTGGGCATCAGCGCCTGAAAGCCGCCGAACCACAGCCCGACGATGCAGGCATTTTTGACCGTGATCTTTTTCATGGCCAGCCCCTTGCAGATGGCGACGGCCAGCGCGTCCATAGCCAGACTGACAGCGATTAAAAGAACTTCCACAATACTCATAAATCCGTACCTCTTCACAAAAAAATATGCAGATACGAAACCGTATCTGCATAAAAGACGCATGTACGGCCTGTACCATACATGAGTCTCGTCATTTAAGATAAGCCAGGCAAAAGCCATTGTGTTGACTTACCGCGATCGTTCGCCGACTACTCCCTCATCAAAAGTAAAAGTATTCTAACATACGGATATGGGAATTGCAAGCAAAAAATCAAAAATGGGCTTATTTTGTCGTTTCGCTGTTTTCGTGGGCTTTTTCCGCGGCCTCTGCTGCCTTTTCCGCCTCCAGCGTGGACTTTTTCTTGCGGTGGATGATGAAGCGGTTGCACGGATAGGTCCACAAGCTGGGCACGACCATGCCGATCACTTTGGAAGCGATGGTGCCGAGGAAGTCCAGATCGTGGCCTGCAAAAAACGTCGTGACCGTATCCTCGCAAAACGGGCCGACCACAAACGAATTCATGGCAATGGTGAAAATGACCATCAGCACATACAAAAACGTGCTGAGCGCCACATTGGCATCTGCTTTAAACGCGACCTTTCGGTTGAGCACAAAAGCAATGGCGTAACCGATGGAAGTCGAAATGAAATAGGAAAGCATGGTGCACATGTCGTTGCCGAACACGGCGAACACACCGGGCACCGGGTCGTCGGCCAGGCCGTTTAAAACAAAGTTGATCAGAATAACGTGGACGATCAGTTCCACAACACTGGACAGGCCGCCGAAAATGAACCACATCACAAACTTGTAAAGTTCCTTGTGCTTTTTCTCAAACGTCGCTAAAAAATTCTTCTTTTCTGCCATTTTTTCTCCTCCTAAAGCGTCCGCCGCATTTACAGCAGCAGAGACAAAATGATGATGACGGCGACGACTGCGACCAGGACGGCCACAGCCTTGGTGATCATTGGGATGGCTGCGTCCATCGTTTCGGGCGAATGGCGCTGGATCCAGTCGCTGACGGGCTTTTGCACTTTATTGCCCACCAAATCTTTAAACAAAAGCGTTTTCGTGGTGTAGTTTTTCGGGTCGTTTTCGTCGATTTCAAACACGCGCACACCGCGGTACACGCCGTTGCCGTACACATTGAAGCCGCTCGACTGCGTGTAGCCGAGGTCGACGCCCGCATAGCGGCCGACAAAGCTGTTTTTATGGTCATGGCCGACGTAGATACCAAGCACGTCGCCCTTCTCTTTCAGTGCGGCAAACTCACCGGTATTGACGTCCGGAATGGAGGGCGCCTCTTCAAAGAAATCGTCTTTGCCGCAGGTATCGCCCAGCACATACCACTCGTTTTTATGCGTGCGAAACGTGCGCACGCTGCCCTTTGTGTTTTTCGGCACGCGCTTTAGCACGCTATAAAATTCACACACGGGAATATGCTGAAACACAAGCGCCGGCACGAAGGCGCCGTTTTCCTGCACAAGACGGTCGCGTGTTTTTTTGTACCAATCTATAATTTTGGGGTCGACCGGCTCGTAGCCGCCGCCCTTGGCATCGGTGCCGGAATCCATAAGGTAAAGCGCAAACGCCGTTTTGCCGCCGTCCGACGCTTTGATCTCGATGCAGCTCGTTCCGCCGCCGTCCACGCCCTCGGCCTGCTCACCCACGCAGCCCGGCAGCTTTTTATAAATGTGTTCAAACTGGTCATGGTTCGAGATGCCGACCTGCTGGTCGTGGTTGCCGAACGTGACGCAAAACGGGATGTGCCGCGACGTGACCGGCTCCAGCAGTGTGGCGATCGTTTTGAAAACGGCCGCCTCCAGCGCAGAACCCTTGCCCTTGTAAGTCACGCCGTAGCCTTTGATCTGGTCGCCGGTATAAACGACAAGGTCCGGCTTTTCCGCATCGAGCGCGGCGTTCAAAAGCTTCAGCGTGTCGGGCGAGACGGCAGGGATCTCCTGCATGTCGGTGATCTGCATGATCTTGAACTTCTGTCCCTTTTTAAACTTCAGCATAAACGTTCCCCTCCGATTTTCTGATTATGCAGCCAGCAGGAAATACGCGGTCACGGCCACGCCCAAAACAATGCGGTACCAGCCGAACACGGTAAAATCATGCTTTTTGATATACCCCATCAAGAACTTGATGGCAAGAATGGACACAACAAACGCCGAAATGAGACCGACGGCCAGCACGGCCAGCTCAAACGACGTAAAATCAAAGCCGAATTTGACCAGCTTCAGCGCGCTGGCGCCGAACATGACCGGCACGGCCAGGAAAAACGTGTACTCGGCGGCGACCGTTCTGGACACACCGATCAAAAGTGCGCCGACGATCGTGGCGCCGCTGCGCGACGTGCCGGGGAACACAGCCGCGATCAGCTGAAACAAGCCAATGATAAAAGCCGCCTTGTAAGAAAGGTCACGGATGGAATGGACTGTGGGCTCTTTTTTCTTATTATATTTTTCAATAATGATGAACGCGATGCCGAAAACCACCAGCATTAGCGCAACCGTTTGCCAGTTGTAAAAAAGCGCTTCCAGCTGGTCGTCAAACAGCAGCCCAACGATAGCCGCCGGCACACAGGAAACGATGATCTTCAGCCACATGGAGACCTTTTCTTTTTCCAGCACGGGCTTTTTGTCGCGCATGGCAAACGGCCACAGCTTTTTGAAATACAAAACCACGACCGCCAAAATAGCGCCAAGCTGAATGACCACCAAAAACATATCCTTAAACGCTGCGCTGACATTCAGCTTTAAAAACTCGTCAAGCAGGATCATGTGGCCGGTGGAACTGATCGGCAGCCACTCCGTAATACCTTCCACAATACCAAGCAGCAGCGCTTTGAGCAGTTCTATAATATCCATAAAACACGACCTTTCGCACATTTTTGTAAGGCACACTCTACCCTAAGTATAACAAACGCCAAAATCAAAGTAAACAGCGTTTGTCAGACTTGATGTAAAATTATGCTCGATTTTACAAGCACATGACATTTTTTGCACTTTATTCATGTTCGATAGAAAATATTTATTAATTTTTAAAAATGATAGCTATTAATGGCTATCATTTTGCCTTTTCCGGGGGTACTTATGTAAAGGCTTTTACAAAAATGCAGGAGGGAGACCATGAGAAAGAAAAAAACCACAAAAGAAGAAGTGCGCGACGGTTTAAAGCGCCTTGCTTTCGGAGACATTACAGACGCAGTCCTTCTTCTTTTTGCCGGGGATACCTTTTCCGAAGAAAAGCTGCGCTCGCTCGACCTGTTCTGTGTCAGTGAGATCAAAAAAGTGCGCGCCGGCGGGACGGAGATCAAATTTTTTGACCGCCAGAAAGCGCTGGAAAGGCTTTACGAGCTTTCTGCCCAGGAGGACACGCAGGGGCTTGGATTTTACGCCGCACTCGAAAAAAGCGCTGCCGCCGCGGGCAGCGCACTGGATGCGTGCACCTATGAATAAGCCCTTTCAGTCGTTTTCCCCAAAGCAGCTGGCCGTGCTGACCTGGTGGTGTGCGCCGGAGCGCGCCGAACGCTACAACGGCATCATCTGCGACGGCGCCGTGCGCAGCGGTAAAACACTTTGCATGAGCATTTCGTTCATTGCCTGGGCCATGCACGGTTTTGCCGACACCTCGTTTGCCCTGTGCGGCAAAACGGTAACGTCCCTGCGGCGCAACGTGGTGACGCCGCTGCTGCCGGTGCTGCGCGCGCTGGGCTTTGCCTGCCGCGACCGGCTGAGCCGCAACATGATCGAAATTCAGAAAGACGGGCGCGAGAACCGGTTTTATCTGTTCGGCGGCAAAGACGAATCATCGGCCGCGCTGATCCAGGGTATTACGCTGGGCGGCGTGCTGTTTGACGAGGTGGCGCTGATGCCGCGCTCCTTTGTGGAGCAGGCGCTGGCGCGCTGCTCGCTGGGCGGCGCCAAGTTTTGGTTCAACTGCAACCCGGAGCACCCGCACCACTGGTTTTACACCGAATGGATCTGCCGGCGCAAGCAGAAGAAAATGCTTTACATCCACTTTCTGATGGAGGACAACCCCTCGCTGTCCGGCGCCGTGTTGGCGCGCTACAAAAGCCTTTACAGCGGCGCGTTTTACGAACGATTCGTAGAGGGAAAATGGGTCGCGGCCGACGGGTTGGTGTACCCGATGTTTCGCGAGGACGTGCATGTGGACCGATCGGCGCAGGAGCGGACATTTTCCGCCTACTACCTGTCGTGCGACTACGGCACGGTCAACCCGTTTTCGCTTGGCCTTTGGGGCAAAAGCGGGCGCACCTGGTACCGCATTCGCGAATATTACCACGACGCACGGGCGTGCGGCGTGCAGCGAACAGACGAGGAATACTACCGGGCGCTGAAGCTGCTGGCCGGGCAGCTGCCGGTTGCCGCCGTTGTCGTGGACCCGAGCGCCGCCAGCTTTATCGAGCTGATCCGCCGCAAGGGCGAGTACCGCGTGCTGCGGGCAGAAAACGATGTGCTGGACGGCATTCGCAAGGTCTGCTCTGCCCTGCAGGAGAAAAAGATTTTGTTTTCACCTGCCTGCACAGACACGATACGCGAATTTTCCCTTTACCGCTGGGATGACAGCGTAAAAAAAGACGCGCCGCGCAAGGAAAACGACCACGCCATGGACGACATCCGCTACTTTGTGAGCACGGTCGTTTGCCGCCGCGCTGCCCCCGCCTATTCCCTGGCCGTGGACAGGGGCGGCTGGAGCGGCGCAAACCAGAAAGGAGATGTGCTTTGAGCCGAAACCTTTTTCGAAAAAAACAAAACCGCGTCGGCGCCGTAGCCGTACAGACCGGCAGCCTGAGCCGCCACCCGTTTGCCTCGCTGGCCAATTACACCCCGCTGGCAGACGGCAGCACACCGGTCTACCGGGCGCTGCGCGAAGCCGTGCCGCTGATCGACGCGGCCATTAGCAAGCCTGTCTCTTATACACATCTGACGCTGCCGACGACTTAATAGGTGTAGATC
>URDW01000140.1 GCA_900546735.1 uncultured Oscillospiraceae bacterium | reverse complement strand
TCTATTTTCAAAATTTTTTCTACGCGCGGTCCAACCGGCTTTTTCGACAGTCTCACCCGCACGAAACCGTGCGGGTCATTTTATTTCAGGAGTTCGTCGCTCAGCTGCATGATCTGCGGCGCGATCTTCTCACGCTGGCGGCGTATCAGGCGCTTATTCAAAGGAAACGCAGCAATGATCAGCGCGATGCCGGCCACGCCCACAGGCAAACCGGGCCAAATCATGCAATCTTTCCACACCAGTGCACAGCACAGACCAATGCCAAACAAAAGAACGCCTGCCAGCGCAATAAGCGCTGTAAACGCCCTGGCCTTGCGCGTTGCGCGGCGGTCAAGCCGGCGCAGCTGTTCAAATTTATCCATGGCCTGCGGGTCGTACTTGGCCCGGATCTGCTGGATCTCTTTTTGCTGCGCAGCGGAATATGTATAATGAAAAGTATTGTCTTTATCTGTTTTTCCCAAAAGACATTCCCCTTTCAAAATCAAGTGATTTGCAGTTTCACTGTAAAGCTGCTGCCTTTGCCGACCTCGCTTTCCACCGAGATCTCGGCGCCGACAATGTCGATGACCCGCTTGACAAGCGCAAGTCCGAGGCCGTTGCCCTCGGTCGCATGCGACGTGTCGCCCTGGTAAAACTTTTCAAAAATATGGTGTCCGTTTTCTGAGCTGATGCCGCAGCCGGTATCCTGCACGTCCACATAAATGTCACTGCCCTCTGTATGCAGCGCCACGCGGATGCGGCCGCCTTCGCCGGTGAATTTGACGGCGTTGGAAATCAAATTATTCCACACCAGACGCATCAGTTCCGCGTCGCTGTGCACCATGACGCTGTCTTCCAGGTCAATGTACATTTGCAGGGACTTCTTTTCCCAGGCGGATTCAAAATGCAAAAGGCAGGTACGCAGCTGTTCACTTAAATCATAGGTAGAAGGCTGCGGATAGATCTGCTGGTTTTCCAGCTTATTCAGCCGCAGCACATTGGTGATGAGGTCAGACAAACTATGCGTAGCCGAAGTGATCTTTTCCGCATATTCCAGTCGCTCCGATTCAGAAAGCTGCGGATTTTTAAGCATCTGCGCATAATTCTGGATCACGGCAAGCGGCGTTTTAAGCTCGTGCGACACGTTGGAAACAAAATCGGTACGCAGCGTTTCGGTGCCGGAAAGCTCCTGCGTCATAACGTTTAGATCTTCGATCAGCACATCGAGCTCATTTTTGCTTTTTGCCGGATGGATCGGCTGCACGCGCACCGAAAAATCGCCCTGCGTAACTTTGTGCGTGGCTTCCAAAATGCGGCGCACCGGGCGTTCGATGGTTATCTTCTTATAAATACCATCCACCAGCGTGCAGATCAGGCTCATTAATATAACATTCAGAAAAACGCGTGTTGCCATAACGCGGATCTCCGCCTGTGTCAACTCCATGTTTAAGCCGCCAAAAAAGATGAGAAAACTAGTTGTTACCAAAATACAGACAAGCACAAAATAAGTCAAAAAAGTCCAGACGGAAAACAGGCTGCGATGTACGCGCGGATCTTTTTGCGGCCGTTTCATTTGAACACCGCCTTATAACCAAGGCCGTGCACCGTTACGATTTGAAAATCATCGCAGCCGGCAAACTTTTCACGCAGCTTCGTAATGTAAACATCGACCGTGCGCGGGCCGGAATGCGAATCCGTGCCCCAAAATTCATCCATCAGCTGCAGGCGCGTAAATGTCTTTTTCGGATAAGACAGCAGCTTAAAAAGCAAATTGAATTCACGCACCGTCAGCGGGACTTCCTGCCCGTCCAGGTAAGCGGTGTGCTCGTCCGCATCCATAAGCAAACTGCCGACACGCAGCCGTTTACTGTGTGCGATTTTGGCACGCCGAAGCAGTGCGCCGACACGCAAAAGCAGTTCGTCCAGATCGATCGGCTTGACCATATAATCATCAATGCCGATGCGAAAGCCCTTTTCTTTAGACATTATGTCATCTCTGGCGCTCATGAAAAGGATCGGGATCTCGCTGTTCAGTCCACGGACTGTTTTGGCGAAATCAAAACCGTCGATCTCAGGCATCATAATGTCTGAAATGATCAGGTCGTACATAACTGCATACATAGCATCATACGCATCGGACGCGTTCAGGCAGCCGGTCGCCTTGTAGCCGTTTTGATTCAGATAAGCACAGACCGTACGGTTCAGCTCCGCATCATCTTCAACCACCAAGATTTGAAACATATGTATATCCCCCGCTTTTCTTGTTTCAATATAACACAAAAATATTAAATTTTTGTTGCATTTTCAACGATTTGTGTTTTATTACATTTCCTGCGTCATGAATGCCGGAAAAATATCTGCGCCAGCTGCTGCAGCTGTGCGCCATGCGCCTCAAAAAAGCTGCGGTAGGCGCTGCAGTAATCCACGTCGTCGCGAACGCGCCGGCAGCCGCAGCCGCGGCAGACCGCAAGGTAAGCACACCCGTTGCACCGGGACGGCAGCGTACGGGAAGCGTTTAAAAAGGCGCGCGCCTTTTGACTTTCCGCCAGTTTTTGAAACGAAGCGGTTTGAATATTGCCGAGCAGCCAGTCATCGGTACAGTAGAAATCACAAGGATAAACGCTGCCGTCACTTTCCACCACAAATTGGCGGGAGCAAAAGCCGTTCATACCGCACTGTTCCGCATAGTGCCCGGCAGCCAGCCGCACAAAATTGTCAAACTGGCGCACACTGACTGCATTGCCGCGCGTCAGATCGTTATAATAAAGGCGAAACGCCTTATCTAAAAAATAGGCATAATCGGCCGGTTCCATGAACAGGCTGTTTTCGCTGCGCGAACTGCCAAACGGTGCGAGGCCTGTAATATACTGAAAATACCGAAAGCCGCTTTCTTTAAAATAACGATAGCTTTCGCGCACACTGCGCGCCGTTTTGCGCGTTAAAACAGCAAGAATATTAAACGCAACGTCAAACTGCCGCAGGCACTCTATGCCGCGCAGTACATCGTCAAACGATTCACGCCCGTCCGGATAAACGCGGTCGGCGTTTTGCTGCCGGGTGCCGTCCAGTGAAACGCCGACCAGAAAATCATGTTCTTTAAAGAAGCGGCACCACTGCGCATTGAGCAACGTGCCATTCGTTTGCAGGCAGTAAACGATTTTGGCACGGCCGTTATTTGCGCGCTTGGCGTAAGAGGTGAAATCCTGATAAAATTCCAGACCGCGCAGCAGCGGCTCGCCGCCCTGAAATGTAAAAAACACATCAGAATCTCCGGCAAACTCCAAGGCGGCGTCAATCACACGGTGCGCCGTATGCGGCTGCATAAAGCCCTTAAAAAACGTATCTCTATATGGCTGCAGCGCACTGTAGAAACAGTACCTGCACTGCAAATTGCAAGCGCCGGAGGCCGGTTTAAGCATAACGGAGATGGGCACAGGCATTCCCCTTTCTTTTCCTGGTCTCATTATAAAACGGCTGTTTACAAAATGCAATACGAGATCAGGGCTTGACTTTTAAAATCACTGCCTATATCATAGAAACGGTGATATTATGACAAAAACAGCAGCCGCGATCAGCGGCGGTGTAGATTCTGCCGTGTGCGCCCACCTGCTGCAGCAGGCAGGCCACGAGGTGCACGGTGTTATGCTGCAGATGATCTGCAAAGAAAGCAGTCTCGATGCAGACGATGCGCAGGCTGTGTGCGACCGGCTTGGCATACCTTTTCACCTGCTGAACAAGACCCAGGCGTTTAAAGAAAAAGTTATGCTTCCCTTTGCGCACATTTATGAAAGCGGCGGCACGCCGAACCCATGCGTGCTTTGCAACAAGGCCGTAAAGTTCAAATACGTTTTGGAATTTGCCGACGAAAACGGATTTGACAAAATAGCGACCGGCCACTATGTGCAGACCGAAAATCAAAACGGCCGCACACTTTTGAAACGCGCCCAATACCTGGAAAAAGACCAGTCTTACATGCTCTATACACTGGATCAGAAAACGCTGAAACGCTGTATTTTCCCGCTTGGCACTTACACCAAAACGCAGATCCGTGCGCTGGCAGAAGACGCCGGACTGGCCGTATCGACCAAAAAGGATTCGCAGGATATTTGTTTTGTGCCAAACGGCAAATACGCCGAGGTGATCTGCCGGCTGACCGGCAAGACCTACCCGCCGGGCCGTTTTGTAGACGAAAGCGGCCGCATACTCGGCACGCACAAGGGCATTATAAATTATACGATCGGTCAGCGGCGCGGCCTTGGGCTTGCGCTTGAACAGCCGATGTATGTAAAATGCAAAGACTGCGCCAAAAACGAAGTGATTTTGGCGCCGGAAAGCGCGCTTTACACAAAAGCGCTCGACGCAGAGCACGTCAACTTCATTGCGTTTGACAAGCTGGAACAGCCGCTGAAATGCACAGCAAAGACCCGCTACAGCCAAAAAGAAGAGGAAGCGACCGTGTTCCAGACGGGAACAGACAAAATACATGTAGAATTCAAAAACCCACAGCGCGCCGTGACCAGCGGCCAATCGGTCGTGCTGTATGACGGCGAGTATCTGCTTGGAGGAGGCACCATTTTATGAACATTGCAGAAAGACTGACCGACCTGGTCGGCTCCACACCACTGCTGCGGCTGCACAACTACGAAAAAACAAGCGGCGCACAGGCGCAGATCCTGGCTAAGCTGGAGTGCATGAACCCGGCCGGATCGGCCAAGGACCGTGCAGCGGCCAGCATGATCGAAGAAGCCGAAAAAAAAGGCCTATTAAAGTCCGGCGCCACCATTGTGGAGCCAACGAGCGGCAACACCGGTATCGCCCTTGCCGCCATCGGTACTTCCAAAGGATATAGAGTGATTTTGACCATGCCCGAAACGATGAGTGCGGAACGCCGTCAGCTTTTAAAGGCCTACGGCGCCGAGATCGTTTTGACCAGCGGCAAGGACGGGATGGCCGGCGCAGTAGCCGAAAGCGAAAAGATCTGCCGCGAAACACCGGGCGCCGTCATCCTTGGCCAGTTCGACAACCCCGACAATCCCCTTGCCCACTACCGCACGACCGGCCCTGAGATCTGGCGCGACACCGACAAAAAAGTAGACATTTTTGTGGCAGGCATCGGCACAGGCGGTACGGTAAGCGGCGTGGGCAAATACCTGAAAGAACAAAACCCAAATGTAAAAATCGTTGGTGTAGAGCCGTTCTCCTCTCCGCTCATTACGCAGGGCAAGGCCGGGCCGCACAAAATTCAGGGCATCGGCGCCAATTCTGTCTCTTATACACATCTGACGCTGCCGAC
>URDW01000139.1 GCA_900546735.1 uncultured Oscillospiraceae bacterium | reverse complement strand
CGTCAGATGTGTATAAGAGACAGTATATACATTATATATAGGCAGGCTGCCCGTCAGGAGACCTGGGTGTAAAACAGGTCGAGCACCAGTTCGTAAAGGCCGGTCTCGTCCGGGTAGAAAGCCGCGTTAACAACGCCCTCGCGCTCGGTGGGCAGCGCGCCCATTTCGCCCGGCACGGTGACCGTTTCAAACGAGTCGATGCCGCGCGCCAAAAGCACAGAAGCCAGGTAAGTGACGTCGCCCAGGCTGATGTTCGTTGTGCTGTACTGCGTGGCCGTGTTGTAAAGGCTGTTGATAACGGAAAAGTCGTTCATGACAGACGGCAAAAGCTGCTCGGCAAACGCGCGCAGGTACTGCTGCTGGCGCTGCAGACGGTTCAGCGAGCTGTCGAGGCTGTCGGTCGAACGGCTGCGCACATACGTTTCGGCAAAATCGCCGGTGATGGTGACGGTGTCGCCCTTGGCCACGCCCTCGGCCGGGAAGTCGTAAAGGCTTTCGACCGTTACGCCGCCAATGGCGTCGTTAATGGGGCCGATGCCGGCCAGGTCGAGCGCAAAATACTTTTCGATCGGGATCTGGTAAAGCAGACGGCGCATGGAAGTCAGCGCATTTTCGCAGGAAGTGTGCTGCCCGTCGCCGTAGGCATAGGCCAGGCAAAGCTGCATCTGCTGCGAACCGACGAACTTGCCGTCGGTCGAATACACATCCACATCCACCATCGTTTCACGCGGGATGGACAAAAGCGTGGCGCGCCCGGAAGCCAGGTCGAGCACCAGCAGCATGTCCGTATCGGACTGGCCGGCCGTGCCCACACGGTCATCCTCCAGGCCGAACGTGTCCTGGTCCACACCGAGAAATGCGAACGTGACCACATCTTCATTATAAACGTACTGATGGCCGTTGTAGCTGAGCGCTGTGCCGATCGTCACATCGGACGGGTCGGCCGCCAGGTCTTTCTGCCCCATGGTGCGCAGCGCGAGAAACGCGCCGGACATGCCGATGGACACAGCCAAAATCAGGCAAAGCAGCGTTAAAATGACCTTTGCTGCCGCGGGCATGCGGCGCTTTTTTTTACGCCTGCGGCGGCGGTAGTCCGGGATGTCGCCGAACAGGCCGCTTTCAAACGCCGGTGCATCGCCCTGCGGGTCGCCGAACGCATCGCCGGGCGCAGCGTTTGGCGAAGCGGCCGGCCGGGCGCTGTCTGCCCCCTGCGCATCGCTTGGCGCCGCCGGCTGCGTGCCGTCTGTTACGGGCGGCTGCACCGGCTCTGCCTGCTGGGGCGGCACAGCCTGCGGACCCTGCTGCGAGAGCAGGTCTTTAAATTCGTCACTCGGTTTTTTCATCGCTGATCAGCACCCCGCTTACCAGGTACCTGGAGTTGTCGTCGTTGTCAAAGCAGGTGCTCAGCACCACGACCTTGGAATCGGAATCCAGGGTGATGCCGCCGCGCACATTGACCAGCATGGACTGCGGGTCCGCCAGCGTCTGCTGGAACGCAGCAAGCTCGCTCGGGTTGGAGAAGTTGAACGAGTTCATAATATGACGGTCGTCATAGCGAAACGCCGAAAGGATGTGGTAGGTCAGCTTGCGGTCCGGCGTATAGATGTAAAAATATTCGTGCTCGTTGAAAAACGTCTCGTCCTCAAACTGGTGCAGCGAGGTAAACATCGACTCCGAATAGCCGTTGTGGCCGTAAATGACCGTAACGGGGTCATTGAAGTCGAGCGCATTCATGCTTTGGGTAAAGATGGCGCCGGCCGAGCTCCACTGGCGGTCCGAAGCGCGGTGGCGCAGGTAGTATTCATCGTCCGAGCGGCTTTGGCAGACGGGGTGGTCCACCTCGGTGCCGGGCACCGTGATCCAGGCATAGATCTCGCTGTTGCCGGCCTGCAGCGACTCGAAGTCGACCGGGTTTTCGGCCAGCTGCGAATCCGATTCAGAATGCGGCGCCGTTGTTAAGCGCTTTTCGTCGGACTCGGCGCTGAGCACACCGGCAAAGTGCAGCGCCAAAAACACACCGCTGCACACCAAAATGATGACCAGCACAGCGATGATGAGTGCACGCACCTTTTTGTTCGCGGCCGGACGTTCGCTTATTTCTTTGTTTTCACGCATAAAATCACCTTTTGTACACAAAAACGGCCTGTGTTCACAGGCCGTCTTGTTTCAGAATCGTTCTTAGCCGTTCTTCTTTTTCAGCACGGCAGCAAGCGACGCACCGGAAAGCACAAACGCGGCGGCTGCGCCGGAAAGTGCAATGGCGCCGGTGTCGGGCGATTCAGCAGAATCGTCCTGCTGAACGCTTGTGCTCGGCTCCTGCGTAGGCGCAACTGTGGTTGCACCGGGGCTTTCGACCGTAGCTGCGAAAGCAGCAGAAGTCGTACCCACAACCGCAAAAGCCATTATGACTGCCGCAAGAACAGAAAGCAGTTTTTTCATATGGACACACCTCATTTTCACAGAAATTGTTTTACGGGGGCAAGCGACTTGACCCGCCTGTTTTCATTGTAGCAAAAAGATGTGTGCCTGTCAACCACTGAATCGTGCAAAAACCGCGCCAAATCGTGGTTTTTTTGCCATTTTACAGCAATTTTTGCCGCTTTTATGCAAGCTGCGCGCGGCCTGTGCACAGCGCATAATAACGGCCGCCGAGCGCAAGCAGCGCCTCGTGGTCGCCGCGCTCGATGATGTTGCCATGCTCCAGCACCATGATCGCCTTGGCGTTTCGCACCGTAGACAGGCGGTGCGCAATGACGAACGTGGTGCGCCCTTCCATCAGCCGGTCCATGCCGTGCTCGATGTGCAGCTCGGTGCGCGTATCGATGGACGACGTTGCCTCATCCAAAATCATGACCGGCGGGTCAGCCACAGCGGCGCGGGCAATGGCCAAAAGCTGGCGCTGTCCCTGCGAAAGGTTGCCGCCGTCGCCCGTGATCTTCGTTTGGTAACCGTCCGGCAGGCGGCGGATGAACGAGTGCGCCGAAGCCAGCTTTGCCGCGGCGATACACTCCTCGTCCGTAGCATTCAGCCGGCCGTAGCGGATATTGTCCATGATCGTGCCGGTAAACAGGTGCGTGTCCTGCAAAACGATGGCCAGGCTGCGGCGCAGATCGTCTTTTTTGATGCGCTTGATGTCGATGCCGTCGTAGGTGATGGCGCCCTGCTGCACGTCGTAAAACCGGTTGATCAGATTTGTAATGGTCGTTTTGCCGGCGCCGGTGGAGCCGACGAACGCGATTTTCTGCCCGGGCTTGGCGTAAAGCGAAATGTGGTGGAGCACTTCCTTTTTGCCGTCGTAGCTGAACGAGACGTCGTCAAACACCACGCTGCCCGTAACCGGCACCTGCTTGTCGCCGTCTTGCCAGAACCAGGCCTTTTTGCCGTCCGCACTGCGCCGTTCGGCAAGCGTAACGGTGCCCTCGTCCGTTTCAAACGGCATATCCATGATCTCAAACACACGCTCCGCACCGGCCAAAGCCGAAAAGATGTTGTTCATCTGGCTGGTGATCTGGTTGATGGGCTGCGAAAACGACTTGGCCAGCGTGATGAACGACGACAGCATGCCGATCGTGACCGTCTGCCCCAGCACCGCCTGCGCCGAAACGGCCAGCAGTGCGCCGAGCACCGTAACGGTGGAGTACGCCGTGTTGTTGAAGCCGCCCATCACCGGGCCCATAACGCCCGAATAGAAATTCGCCTTGCGCGCCGCGTCGCGGAAATCCGTGTTGCACGCGCTGAAGTCGGCGATCGCCTCTTCTTCATGGTTAAAGACCTTTACGACCTTCATGCCCTCGATCGTCTCTTCGATGTTGCCGTTCATAATGCCCAGGTTTTTCTGCTGCAGCTGGAAGTAGCGGCGCGTTTTTTTGCCGATGACGGCGCTCGCCGCGACCATCAGCACCAAAAACACGACCATGATGGCAAACAGCACGATGGATTTCGAGATCATGGCGGCGATGATGCCGACAAACGTGATCACGCTGGAGACGAGCTGCACGAACGACTGCTCGAGCATCATCTGGATGTTGTCGATGTCGTTGGTGAAGCGGCTCATGATCTCGCCGTGGGTCTTGCTGTCAAAATACGCAAGCGGCAGACCCTGCAGGTGGTCAAACAGGTCGCGCCGGATCGTGTTGGTCGTTTTCCAGGCGATTTTCACCATGATGCGGCTTTGAATATAGCTGAAAAGCGCCGCGCCCGCATAAAACGCGCACAAAATCAAAAGATTGCGCAAAAGCACCTTGACCTGAAACACGGGGTAAAAGCTTTGGTCCACCAGCTGCTGGATCCAGGAGCTGCCCATAACGGTGCAAAGCGAGCTGATCACGACCGAAATGAACACGGCAAAAAGCAGCAGCTTGTTGCGCGAAAAGTAGCGAACGATGCGCCGCAGCGTGCCCTTTGCATCCTTCGGCTTTTCATAGCCGCCGCGCGGACCGCCGTGGCCGGGCCCGCCGTGACCGGGGCCGCCGTGCCTGCCCGGCCTGCCTTTCATCTGTGCCATTACTCGCCCACCCCTTTCGTCTGCGTTTTCACGATTTCCTGATAGATCGCGTTGCTGCCCAGCAGCTCTTCATGCGTGCCTACGCCGCAGAGCCTGCCGTCGTCGAGCACCAGGATCTTGTCGGCCGCCTGCACGCTGGAAACACGCTGGGCAATGATGAACACCGTGGTGTCCTTTAATTCGTTGTAAAAGCTTTCGCGGATCCTGGCCTCGGTCGCCGTATCGACGGCAGAGGTCGAGTCGTCCAAAATCAGGATCTTCGGGTGCTTGATCATGGCGCGGGCAATGCACAGGCGCTGCTTCTGGCCGCCCGAAAGGTTCAGACCGCCCTGCGCCAGGTCGGTGTCGTACCCGTCCGGGAAAGAGGTGATGAATTCATCTGCACAGGCGGCTTTGCAGGCCGCCCGGATCTCTTCGTCCGTAGCGTCCGGCTTGCCCCAGCGGATGTTGTCGCGGATGGTGCCGGAGAACAGCGTGTTCTTTTGCAGCACCACGCCGATCAGCTCACGCAGGTGCGCCAGGTCGTAGTCGCGCACGTCCACGCCGTCGATCAGCACGCGCCCGGCGCTGACGTCATAAAGCCGGGGGATCAGCGACACAAGGCTCGTTTTGCCGCAGCCCGTGCCGCCCACGATGCCGACCACGCTGCCGGGTTCGGCCGTAAAGGAAATATCGGTCAAAATATCGTCGCCGCTGCCGGAAAGGTCGTAGCGAAACGACACGTTCTGAAACTCTACGCGCCCCTGCCCGTCGCCCGACTTCGGAATGGCCGGG
>URDW01000138.1 GCA_900546735.1 uncultured Oscillospiraceae bacterium | reverse complement strand
ATCTACACCTATTAAGTCGTCGGCAGCGTCAGATGTGTATAAGAGACAGTGGCAGCGCCGCGCACGGTCTCTTTGTTATGTACAATGTATTTTCCTAAAAAAACAGACCGTTCCTCAATCGTGGTGTAATTCATTTTCATGCCTCCGAAATACTTCTTGTAAAAATGTATTCCGAACTCGGTCTGTTTATGCGCAATTTGCGGCTTTTAAAACAAATGGCTGAATAACACCTGCATAAAAAAAGAAAGCCGGTGCGTTTTGCACCGGCTGTTTTTATTCTTCTGCGTTATCCGCTTGTGTCATTTCGTCTCCGTTTTGCTCTTCCTGCGCCTGGCTGACGTAATCTTTGGCTTCCGCGATCAGGTCGTTCAAAGAGCGCTGGCTGAGTTTGTCTACACGGTGGTAGCCCGTTTCTTCACCCAGGTCACCGCCGCCGCCGATGCTGTCGATCGTGTTGATGTACAGGTGGTCGCCGGACAGACGGTATTTGTAGGTAAGTGTCAGTTCTGAATTGGCATTTTTCAGAATGATCTTGTTGCCGTCAATGGTGTATTCACCGGGGAAGTTGGCAGTGGAGATGTAGCGGTCGTATGTACCGTCTTCACGAAATACGAAAGCGGTGGCGCCGTCGAAATCGTCGTCTTCCCAAATGCCGATGATCTCGGCTTTATCGCTCTTGAAAAAGCTGGTGAAAGCAGAGACCGGGTTGACTTTGACAACGGCGCTGTAAATCAGGGTGGCGATCACAGACAGTGCGACCAGAATGCCCAGCACAATGCCGAAAATCTTCAGCCATTTGATAAACAGTTGTTTTTTTTCCATAAAATCATCTCAGTCCTTTGTTCGTCAACAGGGTATTGATTTTTTGACTGGAGTCAAGCAGCGGGCTCATGCTCATGTCGTGGTTGAGCGTATCCAGCATATATGCGCAGTACTTGGAAATCTCGACATTGCAGTACCATTCGCGTGACAGCAGTTCCGGCGACTGATAAACGCCGTTTGTGGTAAATACTTTTTCAAAGATGCCGTCGGCATAGGCGGTGTCAAACGCTTCCAGGCCGTTGCAGAAAAGACCGAAGGTGGTGCAAATAAAAATGCGGCCGGCTTTCAGGGATTTCAGTTTTTTAGCAACTTCCAGCATGGACTCACCGGAGGAGATCATGTCGTCCACAATGATGATGTCCTTGCCTTCCACACTTTCGCCAAGGTACTCGTGCGCAACGATCTTGTTGCGGCCGTCAATAATGGTCGTGTAGTCGCGGCGTTTGTAAAACATGCCCAGGTTGACGCCAAGCTGGGTCGCATAGTAAATGCAGCGCGCCATGCCGCCCTCGTCGGGGGAAATGACCGTTAAATGCTCTTTGTCGATCGTAAGACCGTCTACATTGTTGACGAGCGCTTTGATCATCTGGTAAGCCGGCTGCACATTTTCAAAGGAATTGTGCGGAATGGCGTTTTGTACACGCTGATCATGTGCATCAAAGGTGATGATACTTTCAACACCCAGATGGATCAGTTCCTGCAGTGCCAGAGCACAGTCCAGCGATTCGCGCGAATTCCTTTTGTGCTGACGGCCCTCATAAAGCATGGGCATGATCACAGTGATCCGCTTCGCCTTGCCGCTGATGGCCGAGATCACACGCTTGATGTCTGCAAAGTGATCGTCGGGCGACATTGGAACGGTCAGCCCATAAATATTATATGTGATGCTGTAGTTGAATACATCTGCAATGATATAAATGTCATACCCGCGCACACTTTCTTTCAGCGTGGCCTTTGCTTCGCCGGTGCCGAAACGCGGCAGATCCACTTTGATTTTAAAGGTGTCACGCGCATAACCGTAAAATGCGATCGTGTTTTGGTGTTCTTCCGCCTGTGTCTTGCGCCATTCGACCAGGTACGCGTCGATCTTGTCGGTCAGCTTTTCACATCCCGGCATGCCGATGATCCCAAGCGGTCCGATCGGTATTGTTTCAACATGTTGAGCGGTTTTTCTTGCCATTTTGTTGTTCCTTTCCTTGCAATGCGTGTTATGGAATTTTGACACCTATATAATACAAAATTTCGACAAAAAAGTAAACGGTAAAAAAGTAAAAATATTGTGATTATTCTGGAAGTTCCTGTGCGTTTTGCACAGCGACCGCTGCGCGGGCTTTTTTGCGTTTTCGGCCGCGCAGGATCAAAACGGCTATACCGCCCGCTGCTGCGACTGCAGTAATGCAGGCGCCGGCCACGATGCCGCGCGGGGTATAGTGCATTTCCACCGTGTGCTGTCCGGCAGAGATCGGCGTGCAAAGCAGACCGTTTAAGGAGAACGTCTGTGCTTCTTCACCGTCGATCAGCACACGCCAGCCGGCGTCGTAGGGCACGGAAGTGTACAGGTAGCCTTCGCGCGCCATGGTGATTTCGCCGTCGATATGCGTGTCGCCGTAGTCTGTCACGTTCATAGCGCTGCGGTTGAGTACGTCGTAGCCCATATCCAAAACATCCTGGTCAAGGCTGTAGGCGTAAATGCTGAAATAGCTGTCGGTCGCATCGTCGGACTTTGTGTTGATCTGTACTGTGATCTCATCGCCGAATTCGCACTGGCCGATATCGAAGATATACGGGTTGTCGGTGGACTGGGTGTAGACTTCGCCGCCGTGCATAATGGTGATGGATTCGATCACCGGCGAAGTAAAATACAGGTATGTGTTGCTGCTGCTTGTCGCCATCAGCGTCAGTGTCACAACGTTTTCCTCGGCGCCGGCGTCATTGCTGTAATAGAATGTGCCGTTTTGCGTCACTTCGTCGATCGATGTGCCGCTGCCCTCTGTGCCGTTGTAGATAACAGGCACGAATACGTCGGCAAAACCGGTGGCTTTTTCAAAGTAGTCGGACTGGATCGCAAACGGGTCACCCTCATAGTTTTTCCAGTCTTTTACCGCTGTGTCTACACCGTAGGCCACGGGCAGATAGTATTTGTTTTCATATACGGTCATCACGCCGTCAGACGTTGTGTACACGGGTGTGTACAGGTTTTCAGACGGGCGCGCGCCCGTGCCGGTGTACATAATGTACTTCAGGCCGAACATCATGTTGTAGACCGGCGTCTGTGTGTTGTAGGTGTAGCTGTTGATACGGTTGCCGAACATGCCCAGGTTATACTGCAGGCCGGCCGTTTCTTCATATGCCATGGATGAAAAGACTGATACGCCGGGGTAGTTGTACAGGCTCGGGTCCATGCGCGTGACCAGGTGCGACAGTTCCATGCGGTAGAAAGAGTCGTCTTGCTCCTTGATCGCGTCGATCGCTTCCTCGTAAGTGTCGTAGTTTTCGGTATAATTGCTGTAATTTTGCGTAAAGACGAATGAATTGCAGTCTGCCACCAGCACCTCGCAGATGCAAAGCGACAGCACGATCACACCGGCCGCAAAAGTTTTAAGCTGCTGCTTTTTGATCAGCATCAGTGCGGCGCACCATACGATCACCAGTGCCAGGCTGATGAAGATGGTAGAGGAGGTGGAATAATTCGTCGGGAATTTTTCCACCAGGGTAATAAAGACGATCAGTGCCAGGCCTACAGCCGCAATATCTCGGATCTTGACCGCTTTGAAATGCTGGAACACACGAAATGCAATAACGATCAGTACAAATGAGTACATAAACGAGAAGCGGTAGGGCAGGTCGTTCGGGAAATGGAAAGCGTGCCAGATAAAGTTCAGGTAGTTGCTGTCAAAGCTGACCAGCAAAAATGCCACCAGCAGCAGGTGCATAACCTTTTCACGCAGGCGGATGTCTTTATTCATAATGTAAAGCGGCACCAGAATGACCGGCAGAATGCCCGAATAGATGTTGGGCAGCACGTCGCCGCCGCTGCTGCGGATCGTGGTCGTCAGGCCGGCCAGATGGTTCGCAAGCAGGTCAAACAAATTGAAATAGGTGGAGGCGTCGGTCGGGAATGTGTCGGATGTCGCCGAACAGGAGTCCAGTATCATGTAGACCGGAATGAGCACAACGGCCAAAAGCGCTGCTGAAAATACAGAAGCGGCTGCAAAAGTAACGCCGCTTTTAATAAAGCGAAGATCCCACACTTTTTTCAGGCTGAAGCCTTTTTGCTGCCAGAGACCGCGGCTGCATTTTGCCTGGATGGCATAGTTGGAAAAATAGTAGACCAGAAAGTACAGTACCGCAAAAATGCAGCACATGTAGGCAATATAGTAACTGCTGAAAAACTGAATGCACAGCACGGCGATGTAAAGCCGGCAGTCCGTTTTATGGATGATTGCTTCAATGCCCAGCACCAGCAGCGGCAGCAGGTACATGGCGTCGATCCACATAATGTTCCAGTAATAAGCCAGAAAATAGCCGCAAAACGCGTATAAAATACCAAAACCCGCGCTGAAATAGGAATTTGCATTGCGGCTTTTTTTCAGGTAGTACGTCATGGTGGCGGCCGACAGGGCGGCTTTCAGCGCAACAAGCGTTGTGACGAAAAACGGCATCTGCCTGCGGTCGAACAAAAAGATGATGATGTTCAGCGGGCTGGAAAGGTAGTTGAAATAATTGCCCAAAAAGCTGCTGCCGCCGCCCGTTTCCCAGGAATACAGGAAGGAATCCAGGTTCGTCACTCGGTCATAAAGTTCCGTAAACAGCGGGCCGTACTGGTGGTAAAGGTCCATGCGCAGCACGGTCAGGTCGCCGAACGGATAGAGTTTATAGATCAGGTAGATGAACAAAATGCAGAAAAGCGCAAGGAAAAAGGTCAGCACACTGAACCGGTTTGCAAAAACGGTTTTGTACAGGCGGCCGTTTTGGTATGCTTCCGGCTTTTCCATGCACTCAAAGGTGATGTAGCGGTCGAATACATAATTAAACAGAAAAACAAAAATACCGGTCATGCACACAACCAGCGATTTGGTCGCGCCCAGCGTTGTGTAAAACAGAAAATTAGCCAGCTGGTATACGCCGCAGGCAACCAGCATGCGCAGCAGGAAGAAAAGCACCTGCTGGTAAAGCGGCGAAACGGCCTTGCGGTGAAACACAAGCTTTTTTACCGCAAAAAAGTTTAAAACGCCGGTCACTAAAAACGAAACCAGCAGTGAAATGTTTGCAGGCACGGAAAAGCCCTTTAATATTTGCTTGCAGACAAGCATAAATATAAACGAAATCAAAAACACGACCGTGTAGTTCACGGTCTGACCGTTCATAATTTTGTCCGCATGCAGTTTTGAGCGGTTTTGCGTAAGATCCATAATATTACTCCTTGATTAATATCTGTCTCTTATACACATCTGACGCTGCC
>URDW01000137.1 GCA_900546735.1 uncultured Oscillospiraceae bacterium | reverse complement strand
GCCTTTTGTTTATACTTTAAGCAAAAGGCATCTCTCATTCATTCCACTGCGCTTCTTCTTTACATAAATCTTTTGTGTGGTTTTCCCTTTTTTATCTTCAAACTGTATTCGGGCAGGGTCACGCATGAACTCCTGCTTAATTTTTTGCCGCCGCATGATAAAATACTACCCGAGCAGTTCCTGCCCCTGTTCAGCTGCTCGCATCTGGGCGTAGTTGCAATTTATTACAAATAATGCTACTATGTAAAAAAATACCCTAAAATGGCACTTTGCAAATATATTTTCACCGGTAAAAAGCACTGTGCTTTGGTGGGGGCAAAATAACCTGCCGGTTTTTATACTTTTTCATGAAAAGCCGCTGTGCGCACCGGCGCTTGCACAGTTTTTGATGAAAAAGTGTTTAGCGGAAAGAAGCGTGTGAAAATGGCGACTTCAAATATAAAAACGCACATTCCGTGCGATATTCGCAGGGTGTGGGAACTTGTTTTGGACGTTGAGCATTATGCCTCTTGGCGAAGCGACCTGTGTAAAACAGAAGTCATCAGCGACAAGCAGTTTATCGAATATACGAAAGACGGTTACCCTACCACATTTATCGTGACGGTGACCGAGCCATACAGACGATGGGAATTTGATATGGAAAACAGCAATATGAAAGGGCACTGGGTCGGCGTTTTCACGGCCAAAGGTAATGCAACAGAGGTAGATTTCACGGAGTGCGTGGAAGCGAAGAAATGGTTGATGAAACCTTTTGTGAAATTATACTTAAAAAAGCAGCAGGCGCAGTTTGTTGCGGATATAAGAAAAGTATTGGGAGGCGCATGACCTATGAATGAGATGATCGGATGCTGTGGACTCAACTGTGAAAAATGCGATGCATACATAGCGACTATTCATGATGATCAGGCCCTGCGGGAGAAAACGGCGAAACTGTGGGCGAAGCTGAACAACGCCCCGATTTTGCCGGAACATATCAACTGCGAGGGCTGTCGTGTGAACGGAGCGAAAACGGTGTTTTGTGAGAGCCTGTGCGAGATCCGCAAATGCGCGCTGCAAAAAGGCTTTTCCACCTGCGGCGACTGCCCGGAGCTGGAAACCTGCCCGACGATTGGCGCGATCCTCGAAAATAATCCGTCTGCTTTGGAGAATTTGAAAGGATAGAATACATATAGTAACAAAATCAGATTTACAGAGGTAAAAAATATGAATTTAAGTAAAATCAGAATTGACGGTATCCCTGCTATTTTGTGGGGAGAACCAAGTGATAAAATTATAATTGCAGCACATGGAAGTCATTCTTCAAAAATTGATGACTGCATTTGGGTACTGGCGGAAGAAGCAACTGCAAAGGGTTATCAGGTTCTTAGCTTTGACCTGCCGCAGCACGGAGAAAGAGTATATGAAACAGATTTTATTATGCCAGACGAATGTGTCCGAGAGTTGAAAGCAATGTACTCTTTTGCAGTAAATCAAGGTGAGAAAGTTTCAATATTTGGGTGTAGTATGGGAGCTTATTTTGAATTGCTTGCATTTGCGGATATGGATATAGAATATGCATGGTTTCTCTCTCCTGTAACAGATATGGAACGAATCATTCATAATCTTCTGGAATACTGTCACATCACAGAAAAAGAGTTCCAAGAAAGAGTAAAGATAGAGAATGATATAGAACCTTTGTATTTTCCATATTATACATATGTTAAAAGTCATCCGATTAATATATGGAACCATAAAACATTTATTCTGCGAGGAGAAAATGATACCCTGTGTGAATACGATTATGTAAAAACTTTTGCAGATAATTTTGGCTGTGAACTCACAGAACAAAAAGGCGGAGAACATTGGTTTCATACGGATTTTGAACTGGATTTTTTCAGAAACTGGATTAGAGAAAGACTTTATTAAATCACAGATTTACGGAGGAGATACAATGCTTGAAAATACCCCCACGCAATCCGACGTGACGAAATTGCTCGGACAATCTTTATTTGAGGTCTGGCAAGCGCTGTGTTCGGCGATTGAAGAAAAATATGACATGCAGCAGCTATGGAACACAGGCGGTAAGAACTGGACGTACGAATATAAGTACCGCAGAGGCGGGAAAACCCTTTGCAGTCTTTACGCAAAAAGGAATTGCATTGGTTTTATGATCATATTCGGAAAAGACGAAAGAGCAAAATTTGAAGAGATAAGAGATACGTTTTCTGACTCTGTTTGCAGGCGGTATGATGCAGCACAGACATATCATGATGGAAAATGGGTGATGTTTGCCCCGACCGATACTTCTGAATTTGATGATTATATAAAGTTGTTGGCTATTAAAAGAAAACCAAATCGGAAATCGTGATGAGAATATTGGGAGGAAAAATGAAATTAAAAAACCCTATGCTGGTCGTAACGGATATAGACAGATCGGTTGAATTTTATAAAAAAGTCTTTGGGCTTCATGTCATTATGGACTTTGGCGCAAACAAGACTCTAACGGGCGGTTTAGCCCTGCAAACGGTTGAAACATACAAAGAGTTTATCGGTACGAATGATATTTCTTTTGGCGGCAACAACTTTGAGCTTTATTTTGAAGCAGATGATTTTGACAGGTTTGCCGATAAGCTGAAGGAATGTGCTGTTGAATATGTCCACCCGATCATGGAACATTCGTGGGGGCAGAGAGTCGTTCGCTTCTATGATCCGGACAAACATATTATCGAGGTTGGCGAGAATATGAAGGTCGTATGCAAGCGCTTCTTGGACAGTGGAATGACGCCGGAACAGGTCGCCGAGCGAATGGATGTACCCATGAAATTTGTAAATGCCTATATGCGGTAAGGCAGTTTTTTAATGGATAAGAAACGAGTAAGATATGAACTGTGCTATAAGAGAAATGCGAAAAGAAGAATATAGGCTGCTCAGTGACTTTTTATATGAAGCAATCTTTGTTCCTGACGGCGTTGATCCGCCGCCGAAATCTATTTTAAACTGTCCGGAATTGCAGGTGTATATTTCAGAGTTTGGAACAAATAAACATGACAAAGCGCTGATTGCAGAAGTTAACGGCAATATTGTAGGCGCAATTTGGGCAAGAATCATGAACGACTATGGACATATTGATGCGGATACACCATCCCTTGCTATGTCTGTCCTTAAAGCGTATAGAGGTACGGGGATCGGAACTTTATTGCTTACACAAATGCTGTTCGTTGAAAAAGCGGCTGGTTACACAAAGCTTTCCCTTTCTGTTCAAAAGGATAATTATGCAGTGAAGCTGTATCGGAAAGCAGGCTTTACAATAGTCAAAGAAACGGACAAGGAATACATTATGGTCACCAATCTAAATTCTGTTTGTAAGAGGGAGAAAGAAAATAGGAAGATATGACAAAAACAGCGGGCTGTGCGGCTTGCTGTTTTTGCTTTTTATGCTGTGGAATTTTTTAGTCGGTTTGTGCGGGCATCGCAGCCACCACTTTCCTGCAGATCGGGGCAGGCGGCCTTGCCGCTTCCGGTCGTGTCGGTCAGGGTGATCCTCTTAAACGCGCAAAACGCAAGTGCAAACAGCCTGGATACACAATATAACACCGCAATAATTTTTTCACAAAATTATGCGGCATGTTTTGCTTTTTTCTGTTGATTTTGCCGTCTAAAAATGATAAACTTAAAAAGTAGATTTATTTTTAAGGAGCGATCTTATGTCAGCTGAAAGACTCAAGATGTTTGTCGGCGGCGAGTTTAAGGAATCCGCCACCGATAAGTACTATGAACTTTATAACCCCAGCACCGGCGAACTGACCGGTTATGCCCCCTGCTGCACGGCCGATGAGGTCAACGCCGCGATCGCCGCCGCCAAGGCTGCTTTCCCGGCCTGGAGCGCCACGCCGGTCATGAAGCGTGTGCAGATCCTTTACAAGGTGCGCGAGCTTCTGATCGAACACATGGACGAGCTGACCGACCTGGTCGCGCGTGAGCACGGCAAGGTCTGGGCTGAAGCGCAGGGCGATGTGCTCAAGGCGAAAGAGGGCACCGAGCTGGCCTGCCAGGCGCCCTCGCTGATGATGGGCGAGTCGATGATGGACGCATCCCGCGGCTACGACACGGTGAAGTACCGCGAGCCGCTCGGCGTTTTTGCCGGCATCGTGCCGTTCAATTTCCCGGCCATGATCCCGTTTGGCTGGATGGCGCCCGTGTGCATCGCCACCGGCAACACCATGGTGCTGAAAGTGGCTTCCATCACGCCGAGAACGGCGTTTCGCATTGCGGAACTTTACAAAGAGGCCGGCCTGCCGGACGGTGTGCTGAACCTGGTCACCTGTTCCAGAAATGAGGTCAACGTTATTTTGAACCATCCGGACGTCAAGGGCATTACGTTTGTCGGCTCTACCGACGTCGGTAAATATATCTATTCCACGGCGGCCGCCACCGGCAAGCGCGTGCAGTGCCTGTGCGAGGCCAAGAACCATGCCCTTGTGCTGGAGGATGCGCCGATCGATCGTACGGCTGCCGGCGTCATCAACGCGGCATTCGGCTGCGCCGGCGAACGCTGCATGGCGCTGCCCGTTGTCTGCGTGCAGGAAAGCATTGCCGACAGGTTCGTGGCCGCATTGGTGGAACAGGCCAAAAAGATCAAGGTCGGCCCCGCCTGGGAGAAAGACAGCAAGCTTGGCCCGATCACTTACCTGAAGCATAAGGAAAGCATTGAAGAGCGCATTCAGGAGGGCGTTGACGAGGGCGCCGAACTGGTGCTCGACGGCCGCGGCGTCAAGGTGCCCGGTTACGAAAACGGCTATTATATCGGCCCCACGATCTTTGACCACGTCAAGCCCGGCAGCAATCTCGGCGAACGCGAGATCTTCGGCCCGGTGCTCTGCGTCAAGCGTGTAAAGGATTTTCACGAAGGACTTGCCGTGATGAACGCCAACCCGTTCGCCAACGGTTCGGTCATCTACACGCAAAACGGTTACTATGCGCGTGAATTTGCCCGCCATACAGACGGCGGCCAGGTCGGCATCAACGTGGGCATCCCGGTACCGGTCGGCATGTTCCCGTTCAGCGGCCATAAAAATTCGTTCTTCGGCGACCTGCACTGCCTGGGCAAGGATGCCTACCGCTTCTACACGGAAAGCAAGGCGGTCACGACCCACTGGTTCGACCAGGACGAGATCAACCAGACCGAAGTCTCCACCTGGGACGGTACGATCTAACATATACTAACATACATAGGTACAAAAGCGCTCCGCAGCACGCGGGGCGCTTTTTTTGCGCTATAATTAATGCTGTCTCTTATACACATCTGACGCTGCCGACGACTTA
>URDW01000136.1 GCA_900546735.1 uncultured Oscillospiraceae bacterium | reverse complement strand
GAGATCGCTCAGTGTCTCGTGGGCTCGGAGATGTGTATAAGAGACAGGGCAAAAGCTGGACGCTGCGCCTGCGCTCACAAGGCCGGACGGACACAAAGATCGCATTTACAGACGTGATCCGCGGCAAGATTGAAATGGCACAAAACGTGGCCGACGTTGTGCTGCTGAAAGCAGACGGCATTCCGACCTACCACTTTGCCCACGCGGTGGACGACCATCTGATGCGCACCACGCACGTCATTCGCGGCGACGAATGGCTGGCCAGCGTGCCGCTGCACCTGGAGCTTTTCCGCACACTGGGCTTTAAGCCGGTCAAATACGCGCACATTGCCCCCATCATGAAAAACGACGGCGACGGCAAGCGCAAGCTTTCCAAACGCAAGGACCCGGAGGCCGCCGTCTCTTACTTTGAAGAAGCCGGCTACCCGGCCGCCTCGGTCAGCGAATACATTGCCACGATTTTGAACTCCAACTTTGAGGATTGGCGCAAGGCCAACAAGACCGCGCCGCTGGCGGATTTTCCGTTTTCGCTGAAAAAGATGAGCATTTCCGGCGCGCTGTTCGATATGATGAAGCTGGAGGACGTATCTAAAAACGTAATTTCACGCATGACGTGCGACGAGGTGTACAGCCTGTCGCGCGCCTGGGCCGAAGCGCACAGCCCCGCGCTTTTACACCTTTACGACCAAAGCGAGGAGCGTGCCAAGGCCATTTTAAACATTGACCGCACCGGCAAAAATCCCAGGAAGGACATTGCCAAATGGTCTGAGATCGAAAGCTACATCTCTTACTTTTACGACGAGACCTTTACCCCAAACTACGATTTGGGCGACGAAAGGCTGACAAACGACCTGGCCTGCGCCGTGCTGGAACGCTACAAAACGGTTTTTGACCCGGCCGACGACAAGGACACCTGGTTTGCCAAAATCAAAGAGATGTGCGAACCGCTCGGCTGCACGCCGAACGTAAAAGAATACAAAAAAGACCCTGCGGCCTACAGGGGCCACGTCGGCGACCTTTCCACCATCATCCGCGTGGCGCTGACCGGCCGGCGCAACACGCCCGACCTGCACGCCATCATCGCCCTGCTAGGGCGCGACACGGTGGAAAAAAGGCTTCAAAAAGCCGCCGCGTTTTATAAGGAGGAGAAGTAAATGGAAGAAACGACTGAAAAAAAGCCGACCAATTTTATAGAAGACTTTATTGACGAAGACCTGGAAAACGGCGTTTACCAGGCAGTACAGACGCGCTTTCCCCCGGAGCCGAACGGCTATCTGCACATCGGCCACGCCAAAGCCATCTGCATCAACTTCGGCATCAAAGAAAAATACCACGGCGTGTGCAACCTGCGTTTTGACGACACGAACCCCACCAAAGAGGACACCGAGTATGTGGAGGCGATCGAAAAAGACATCCACTGGCTTGGTTTTGACTACGACAACGTCTACTACGCCTCGGACTATTTTGATTTTCTGTACGAATGCGCCGTAAAGCTCATCAAAAAAGGCAAGGCCTTTGTGTGCGACCTGACCCCACAGGAGCAGCGCGAGTACCGCGGCACCCTGACCGAGCCGGGCAGGGAAAGCCCCTACCGCAACCGTTCGATTGAGGAAAACCTGGATCTGTTTGAACGCATGAAAAACGGCGAATTCCCGGCCGGTTCACGCGTGCTGCGCGCCAAGATCGACATGGCGTCCTCCAATTTGAACATGCGCGACCCGATCATTTACCGCATCATGTATGCGCACCACCACCGCACCGGCGACAAATGGTGCATTTACCCAATGTACGACTTTGCGCACCCGCTTTCCGACGCCTGCGAAAAGGTGACGCACAGCCTGTGCTCGCTGGAGTTTGAAAACCACCGCCCGCTGTACGACTGGTTCGTAAACGAGCTGATCGACGGCCAGAAACCGCGCCAGATCGAATTTGCGCGCATGAACCTGAACTACACGCTGACCAGTAAGCGCAAGTGCCTGAAGCTGGTGCAGGACAAGATCGTGACCGGGTGGGACGACCCGCGCATGGCCACCCTGTCCGGCATGCGCCGCCGCGGCTACCCGGCAGCCGCCATCCGCGATTTCTGCGAACGCATCGGCGTGTCCAAGGCCTACTCCGTGATCGACTTTGCGCTGCTGGAGGCCTGCGTGCGCGACAACCTGAACGCAGGCGCGCCGCGCGCTATGGCTATTCTGGACCCGATCAAGCTCATCATCGACAACTATCCGGACGATAAGACCGAAGAAATGGAGTGCGAGCTGCACCCCGACCACCCGGAATACGGCACCCGAAAACTGCCGTTTTGCAAAGAGCTTTACATTGAACGCGCCGACTTCATGGCCGAGCCGGTCAAAAAATACTTCCGCCTGTTCCCGGGCAACGAAGTGCGCCTGATCAAGGCTTACTTTGTGACCTGCACCGGTTACGAAACGGATGAGAACGGCAACGTGACCTGCGTACACTGCACCTACGACCCGGCCTCCTATGGCGGCAACAGCCCGGACGGCCGCAAGGTGAAAGGCACGATCCACTGGGTCAGCGCACGCGACAATGTGCCGGCAGAAGTACGGCTGTACGACCGCCTGTTCAACGTGCCGAACCCGTCGGACGAAGAGGGCGTTTCCTCATTTGAAGAAAACCTGAACCCGAACAGCCTGCAGGTGATCGAAAACGCCGTGGTGGAAAAATCACTGGCCGGTGCACCG
Organism: uncultured Oscillospiraceae bacterium; assembly: GCA_900546735.1. Taxonomy (GTDB): domain Bacteria; phylum Bacillota; class Clostridia; order Oscillospirales; family Acutalibacteraceae; genus Scybalenecus; species Scybalenecus merdavium. The sequence goes on along the minus strand of URDW01000136.1, from coordinate 2,610 downwards.
GTGGAAAAGACCTACCAGTTTATGCGAAACGGCTATTTCTGTGTGGACCCGGATTCCAAAGACGGCAAGCTGGTGTTCAACCGAACCGCCTCGCTGCGCGACAGCTTTAAGCCGAACAAATAAAAACCCATAGACAGCAAAAAACGCCTCCCCGGCCGGGAAGGCGTTTTTTATACTTACTATGCAAATGCCGTTTAAAGCGTTTGTTTGACTGCCTCATTAATACGTTCGCGCAAAGACAGAAGCCAGCCGTCTCCCTGCGGGTAGGTGCTGAACGTCAGTGGCTTTTCCAGCCCCTCTTCCAGAATAGCCAGCGTTTTTTGGCGGCCAACGCGGCTTTCCAGCAAACGGAGTGCGGCCAGATCCTGCAGCCCGTCATAAAACACATGCAGCCGCAGCGAATCGAGCGGTTCGCCGTTTTCGCCGGGGTAGACGACAAAACTGTCGCCCGACGGGAAGAAGCCGCCGGCATCCGGCTCGGTAAACGGGTCGATCACACGCTTGGAATAGCGGCTGTAATAGAAATTGTAACCCCAGTGCAAAAAGCCCTTTACATCAAATTTATAAAGCTGCAGCCCAAGCACGCGGTTTCTGGCGGACGGCATGGCAAAAAAGCGGTTGGAAACATTTTTCTGCCCCTGCGCGCCGCAGTAATAAGCCCAAAGCTCCGGCACCTTGCCGATAAACGGGCCTATATGGTCCGTAGCCGGCACCGGCGTACCGATAAGTCCCTGTTCATAAAGATCGAACGACGAAAGCGCGTCAATGATTTTATACCCGCCGAAAAGCGAACGCACAAGGCCGGCCGCACGGCCGTAAGCGCGGCGCATCGACTTTGCCGGTTCGTCCGAAACGTGGAAAATACAGCGGCTCTCAATGCCTTTTTTGGCCAGATACGCCTTAAGCGCAGGTGCGAACTGTTCCAAAAACAGACGGTACTTTTTGCCGGCTGCACGCGTGCGCCAGCCGAAAATCTTTTTCTCCTGCCCGTTTTTGCGCGCCACGATCTTCGGTGCATGACGTGCGCCCCACTGCGTGAACAGGTGGCTCATCTCAAAATACTTTATACCGCAGCGCAGGCACATATCGATCCAGCGGTCCAGCTTTTCAAAGCCGAAAACATAACGGTCGCGCCCGGTCACAACAACATCCACAAGCTGCACCGTGGGGCGTTCCCCGCCCACCTTTGTGTCAAGCGGCGGCGTAAACAGCGGCGTCAGCGCACAGTTCATGCCGTATTCGGCAGCGCGGCGCAAAAACGCCTCGCTCACGCGCCAGTACTCGTCGGAAAACGCGTCAAAACCATAGCGGCTCATCAGGCAATCGGTATGGAACCAGTTTGTGTAGATCAGCGTCTGCTCCGGCAGCTCGGCGTCAATGACCTCTACATCCAGTTCCACGGCGCCCGGCACGCCGGCACGCGCGATCTGCACTGTGTGCACGCCGACCGGCAGCTCGCCGCCGAGTTCGACCCAAACCGTGTTCCAACCGGTCTCATGCGCCGTAAACGATGTGCCCGCAAGCGGCTGCAAAAGATCCGGATATGTACTGTGTTCTTCCTCAATATAATACGAATCGCGCTTTTTGGGCAGCGCAAAGCCACCCGGCACAGACGTGACCAGGTAAAAGCGCATAAAACTGCGCAGCGTAGAAGCCACCTGAAACGTTACCGTGTCGCCGGCAGCCGCATAAAAAGCGGCCTGAAACGACGCCTTTTCATTTTTAAACACCGAAAAATGGTCAAACATTTTTGCAGGCGCCTTAGACTCGGCAAATATTTTTTCGAGTGACGATGCTGTAAAGAGCTGTAATTTTTCCATAAAATCTCCTCCCGGCCGCTTCATTCTATCAAATCCGCACCGATTTGTAAAGCCGCAAAAGACATACCGGGGGCAAATGCATATAAAATCATGCGCATCCCTTGCCAATAAGGGCATTTCGTGCTAAAATACTACCGAATTATCCCCGGGCGGCAGGCGGCAGCCGCCCGTTTTGAAGGTGAAAAGATGAAAAAAGCTGAAAACTTAAGAAACATAGCGATCATTGCCCACGTTGACCACGGCAAAACGACGCTGGTGGACGAGCTGCTGCGCCAAAGCGGCACTTTCCGCCAGAACGAAGTGGTGGAGGAGCGCGTAATGGACTCCAACGCGCTCGAACGCGAGCGCGGCATCACGATCCTTTCCAAAAACACGGCCATCCACTACAAAGACGTTAAAATCAATATTGTAGACACGCCCGGCCACGCCGACTTCGGCGGCGAAGTGGAGCGTATTTTAACGATGGTGGACGGCGTTTTGCTGCTGGTGGACGCGTTTGAAGGCTGCATGCCGCAGACGCGCTTTGTGCTGAAAAAAGCGCTGGCGCTCAAAAAAACGCCGCTTGTCGTCGTCAACAAGATCGACCGCGACGGTGCGCGCCCGGCCGAAGTGCTGGACGAAGTGCTGGATTTGTTCATTGAACTCGGCGCAGACGACGACCAGCTGGAATTTCCGGTTATTTACGCCAGCGCTAAAGACGGCTACTCGAGCGCCGACCCGGCTGACCGCAGCGGCGACATGCGCCCGCTTTTGGACGCCATTTTAGAGTACATTCCCCTGTCTCTTATAC
>URDW01000135.1 GCA_900546735.1 uncultured Oscillospiraceae bacterium | reverse complement strand
ACGAGATCGCTCAGTGTCTCGTGGGCTCGGAGATGTGTATAAGAGACAGGCAGCTCGACAGTGTGATGAATTACCCGTTTGCAAACGCTGTGCTGCGTTATGTGCGCGGCGGCAGCGCCGAGGATTTTGTAGACAGTGTGATGGACGTGATCGAAACGTACCCGCCCTGTGTGCTGAACTGTTTGATGAATCACATCGGCACGCACGACACGCCGCGCGCCATGACGCGCCTGGCCGGTGCCGACATGCAGGGGCAGGGCAGGGAGGCGCAGTATGCGCACAACACGCTTTCCAAGGCGGAGTATGCCTGCGGTGTGCAGCTTTTAAAACTGGCCGCGCTTTTGCAGTATACACTGCCCGGCGTGCCCAGCCTTTATTATGGCGACGAGACCGGCATGTACGGCCAGGGCGACCCGTTCAACCGCGCCTGCATGAACTGGGAGCATCCGGACGAAACGCTGCTTGCCTGGTACCGCCGGCTTGGCGAAATGCGCGGCGGCATCGCTGCGTTTTGCGACGGCGGCTTTGTGCCGGTCTATGCAGCCGGCCACGTTTTGGCTTATATGCGCACAGCCAAAAAAAGCACAGTGCTTGTGGCCGTCAACGCCGGCGAGGAACCGGCTGACGTAAATGTAAAATACTGGAACAACGCCTACGCGCTGTTCGGCGAGCCGGCCCGGCAGGATGTGCTGCACCTGCCGCCTTACGGCTGCGCGCTTCTGGTCAAATAAGTATGTAAATGCCAAAACCTCCCGGTTTCGGGAAGTTTTGCTTTTGCTCGTTCGATTATTTCTTCTTTATGCGCTTAATAACGGCTTTGGCCGCCTGCGTCAGTCCGGTTGCGAGCAGTATCAGTATATAGCCGCTGCCCAGAAACAGCATCATGTATAAAAGCAGGTCGCTGCCGCCAAAGCCTTCCAGGCAAACCGGCATCAGGGCGTAGGCCAGAGCGCTGTAGACCGGAAAAAGCCACTTCCACTTCAGCTCTATAAATCCGGCCAAAAAGCTGGTGCCCCAGGCGCTTAGCACATGGAAAAAGAGCACACCCATCATGTCGGACGGCGTCATGGTCGCAACGGGCAGGTAATACCCGGCCAGCAGCAACAGCCCCAGCAGCAAAAGCACGATGATTTTTTGCCGGTAAATTTTTTTGCCTGTGCCGGCGATCGTGTCTACAAGCAGCGCATCGTTGATCTGCTTTTCATTTTCACTTTCGATTTTTCTGCCCAGCAGCAGTTCGTTTACGTTGATGTCGAGTGCAGCAGCCAGGTCGATCAGGTACGAAACGTCGGGAAAGCCTTTACCGGTCTCCCAGCGTGAAACGGCTTTGTCGGTGCAGTTCAGTTTGTCGGCCAGTTCCTTTTGCGTCATGCCGGCTTTCACACGCATTTCTTTTATAAATCTGCCGGTCGTTTCAGGGTCCATACGCTCACCTCTTTAGCTTTATTATATAAGAAAATGGGCTGAAATGCACCCTATGTATCGTAGAATGGGCCGTTTTGGCTGGATTTAGAAAAAAGCTCTCTGCTTTGCGTGGGACAGAGAGCTTTTCATTGTATGTTTTACATTTCGCTGCCGCCGTGCATGGCGCGGTAGGCAAGCTCGGCCGCCTCGGGCGACATGTCGCACGAAAGGTCGTAAATCGGAATGTTTTTCACCAGCTGCTCCAGGTTGTTCAGCAGCTGGTCCATGTGGTTTTCGTTCAGCTTATTTACGGTCTGCGCCATCAGCTTCGGCAGGCTTTCGGCCACGCTTGCGCGGCGGATGGAATTGGGTCTGCCTTTGCTGCGGCTGAGCAGTGCAATCGCGGCGACCGGTACGTTTTCGGGGCGGCTGATGTCAAATTTGCCGCTCCATGGTGTGCCGCAGGCACAAAGCTGCCCGTTTATGCGCCGCAGCGCCGGTTTGTCGTCGTTTAAAATATAGGCGCGCGCACCGAATTTTTGCAGCCAAAGCCCGGTGTGGGTCGATTTTCCAGTGCCGCTGTGGGCGGTAAACAGGTAAGCCTGTCCGTCCACCACCACGCAGGAGGCGTGCAGCAGCATGCCGCCGTGCTCCAGCAGTTTTGTGTAAAAAGCCGTGCCGCTGAGCAGGTATTCTATGCCGTCCTCATCCACCTCGGGCGGATAGTACGCCCGCGCCTGCCGCAGCAGCGCGGGGGTGATGTTTATTTCCAGATCCGGCGTTTTGCTTTGGTCCGGGCTCAGGTATTTTTCCGCCTGCGCGGCTGTGCGGCCGTGCGGCGCCATTGAGACCGTCAGGCCGGCAATGTCGTAAACGGCCATCAGTTGCGCTCCGCAGATTTGTACAGGTGAATACGTCCGGAATCGGTAAAGGCTTTGAGCGTCATAATGCAAAGCGGCATGATGATAATGCCCATAAAACCGAACAGCTTTAAACCAAAGTACATGCTGGCCAGCGTGATCAGCGGGTGTACGCCAAGCGAGGAGCCCACGATCTTCGGTTCAATATACTGACGGATCACACTGATTAAGGCGTAGGTGATCAGCAGACCGATGGCAAGCTGGTAATTGCCCAGAATCAGGCTGATGATGATCCACGGGATCAGGATACCGCCCGTGCCGGCGACCGGCAAAATATCGAAAACGGCGATCGCCAGCGCGATCAGCGGAATATAATTCGTTTTCAGCACGCCGGCCATCTGCATCACATAAAAGGAAATGCACAGCTCCGTAAAGGTGACCAGCATGATCAGCCCGTAGGAACGGATCAGCTTCAGCACGGTCGTGGAAAAGATGTGTTTCAGCTCCGGCAGCAGCGTCTTTTTGTTTTCCGGCAGCTGGCGGACGATCGCTTTGGTCACGATCGTATAATCTTTTGTAAAGTAAATGGTGGCAATGACGCCGATCACGATGCCGATCAGTGCGGAGGGAATGTTTCTGGCAACGTTGTAAATGCCGCCGATGCCGCTTGAGATCCCGTTTGTAATGGTGGAGGGGTCGATCTGCATTTCAGACAGACTCATCCCGTTTTGCACATTGGTGATCAGTTCGTTCAGGCTGGAGGCCAGGTCGTTATAAATGGAATCCGGCAAAAACTGCAGCACGTCAAGCAGCCAGGTGCGGATGTCGCCCAGCAGTTTGGGCAGGTCGTTCATCTGCTGGATCAGGGAAGACACAAAGTCAGAGATCTGCCCGATGGCCAGGGAAAGCAAAAGCGCAACCGGCCCCAGCACGATCACCAGCAGCAGCACAACGAACAAGATGGAAAAGAACGTGTGCCATTTTTTTGACTTTAGCTTTTTGTCGATGGCGCGCAGCGGTTTTTGCAGCATCATGGCGATCACAAAAGAAAACACAAACGGCGCCGTCGGCCAGAATAAGTATCTGAAATAGACGAAGATAAGGCCAAGCACGATCGCCAGGTGAACGATGGCGACGATAAAGTCCAGTTTGCGGTAGGTAGAGACTTTCAGTGATTTCATTTCTTCTTTTTACCTTTCCGAATCAAGAATACAACTATATATTAACCTAAATATACGCCATATTCAACCCAATTCCGTTAAAAGATTCTTAATTTTCGCATTTTAGCCGCATGGCTTTCTTGTTATCCTTTCCAAATTTCAGACGTGTTTTCTGCGTATTTTTGAGCGAATGTGCAAAAAACATAAAAATGTCTTGTCAGTCGGCCGGTTTCGTGGTAGTATAAACAAAGTGTATTCCACAGCAGCACAGCTGTACGCAGGTGGTGGACAATTTTGGACTTTCCGGCATCAAAATATGTGATCGTTAAGGCAGAGATCCTGCCGCCGGTGTACCTGAAGGTGCTTCAGGCCAAAAAGATGCTGGCCGACGGCGAAGTCGCCAGCGCAACGCAGGCCGCGCGCCTGTGCGGTGTGTCGCGCAGCGCATATTATAAATATAAAGACGCAGTCTTTGAGTCGGCCGAGGTCGGCGGCGAAAGCACCGTTACGATCGAGGCGAAGCTTACGGACAATGCCGGCGTGCTTTCCAATGTCATGAACGAGATCTACCGTGCCGGCGCCAACGTGCTGAGCATCAACCAAAGCGCACCGATGGGCGGCACCGCCACGGTGTCCATCGTTGTACGCATTGCGCGCATGGTCATTGCTGCAGAGGAACTGGTCAGCCGCGTACGCGCTATTCCGGGCGTAAAAACGGCTGCACTGTCATAGAAAGGGAGAAAAACATGAAAATTGCGATCATGGGCTACGGCACCGTCGGTTCCGGCGTGGCCGAGGTGCTTGACAAAAACGCCGACATCATTTGCAAACGGCTCGGCGGCGAACCGCTGGAGATCAAACGGATCCTTGACCTGCGCGATTTCCCGGGCGACCGTTTCGAACGTGCGATGACGAAAGATTTTAACGATATTCTGAACGATCCGGAAATTGCGGTCGTTGCAGAAACGATGGGCGGCATCCACCCCGCATTCGAGTTTACGATGCAGCTGCTGCAGGCCGGCAAAAGCGTGGCTACCTCCAACAAAGAGCTGGTGGCGCAAAAAGGGCTTGAACTGCTGGAGGCGGCTGAGGCGAACAACGTCAACTATTTGTTTGAGGCCAGCGTCGGCGGCGGCATTCCGGTCATCCGGCCGATGGCGCAGTGCCTGGCGGCCAACCACATTGAGGGCGTGGCCGGCATTTTGAACGGCACCACCAACTTTATTCTGACCAAAATGATCGAGGACGGCATGGCGTTTGCCGATGCTTTGGCGCTTGCACAGCGCAAGGGCTATGCGGAAAAAGACCCCACCGCCGATATAGAGGGGCACGACGCCTGCCGAAAGGTCTGCATCCTGGCCTCTCTGGCGTTTGGCAAACACGTTTATCCGAACCAGGTCGAGACCGAGGGCATCAAAAACATCACGCTGGAGGATGTGGCGTATGCGGCTTCTGCCGGCGGTGTGATCAAACTGCTCGGTCAGATCCGGCAAATCGACGAGGACCGTATTGCCGCGTTTGTCAGTCCGGCGATCGTGTTCAACGGTTCACAGCTCGCCAGTGTGGACGGCGTGTTCATGCGTGCCTCCGAACCAAGACCGATCAGATCCTGCATTGTGACCACAGCAAGATTTGCCGAACTCATCCATGCTCCACACATCATACCCCAATTATAACCCTCTTCTTTTGTCATCCGCAAGTATTCTTTTGCTTTTTTTACACTGCTCTTTGGTGCCTGCTTCATCCAGCCTAAGATCGTATCATTATCATGCGTTCCTGTATACACGACACAATGCTTGTCGTAATTGTGCGGCATATAATCACTGTCATCTCTTGAATCAAAGGCAAACTGCACGACTTTCATGCCCGGATAACCGGAATCTGCCACAAGCTGTAATACCGAAGGGGTCAAAAATCCCAAATCTTCTACGATAATATCCGGTTTTCCCAACTTTTCTTCCACCGCACGAAACAGTTC
>URDW01000134.1 GCA_900546735.1 uncultured Oscillospiraceae bacterium | reverse complement strand
GAGATCGCTCAGTGTCTCGTGGGCTCGGAGATGTGTATAAGAGACAGATCCGGACTGCATCTGCACGGGTTATATTAAATCGGAACAGCTGGAGGATGTGTTTGCCCGGCTGAAATTCCCGAAATCCAGCATTGACGTCGGCTGTATTGAAAAAAAATATTTCCGCACCAAAGTAGAGGTGTATGACGACTATACTTATATCGCCATGCGCATTAAACAGGAGGTGTCCACCGTCGGTGCATCGGACTGCATTGCACTTTACATCCGCAAAAATTTTATGCTGGTCGTAGATGTGTTTGATGAGGACAACAGTACGAAAGAAAAGTACAAGCAGGCGCTCGAACACTTTCAGGCGCCCAATATTACCCTGGAAAAGCTGATCTATTCCTTTTTGAACAGTTTGATCGATGGCCATTCCGACGAACTTTCGGATATGGAGATGCAGATCAGCAAGCTGGAGGAATATGTATTAAAAGAGCGCGCCGGTAAAAATTTCAACCTCGATCTGCACCGCATGAAAAAAGAAATGCTGGTTTTGCGCAATTACTATGCCCAGCTGATCGACGTGGGCGAAACGCTGCAGGAAAATGAAAATGCACTGTTCCCGCAGGCGGATCTGCGCTATTTTAAAATTTTCACAGACAAAGCAGACCGGCTGCGCGACAAGGTCAAACTTCTGAATGATTCACTGATCCAGCTTGGTGAGGTATACAAGTCAGCTCTCGATCAGAAAACAAGCGACCTGACACGGCTGTTTACCGTTTTGACCGGCATTTTTCTGCCGCTGAATGTGATCGTGGGCTGGTACGGTATGAATTTTGAAAATATGCCGGAACTGCACTGGAAATACGGTTACCTGGCCTGTGTTACGGTGTCGGCCGTGATCGTTCTGATCCTTACACTGGTGTTTAAGCGTAAAAAGTGGCTGTAACCTTACTACATGTTGCATGCAAAATTCATTTTTTATAAATGAGAGGGGAAATATGGATGAAAAAGAAAGTCAAAATCGCTCTTTCCGTGCTCCTTGGCATGGCGGTGGCTGCATCGGCAGGCGGTTTTTTTACTTATTTGATCCGCGGCAGCCTGTCCGGTGAAGAACTGCCGGCAGATGCTGCAGCTGTGCTGGATGCGGCACAGCCGGAAAAGGCGCAGGGCGCGGATGTGCGCATCATGTCTTCCAACTTGCTGGTCGATTATGAGAGCTGGGGCGGAACGCCTGCAAAACCAAGAGCAAAAATGTATACATCTGTGGTGGATACATACCGCCCGGATGTCATCGGCATTCAGGAGATGAGCGACGCATGGTACTGCCTGCTGCGCCAAAATCTGCCGGACGGGTATAAAATGCTTTACCCGGTCAGCAGCGGTGTTTTTGTGCGGATGACGGCACTCGTTTATAATGCGCAGACGCTGACGCTGGTCGAGCGCGGGCAGCAGGTCTACACACAGGCAACGAACCCGAGGCTGCGCCGTGTGGTCTGGGGACTGTTTGAAACGAAGCAGACCGGTGAACGCTTTGTGGTCACGACTACGCATCTGGACCTTTTGCACGATGATATGGTGCAGGCTGAGCTGCCGGTCATGCAGTCGGAAGCAAAAGAAATGGTGCAGCTGGTAAAAGATTTGCAGCAGACGTATGCCTGTCCCGTTTTTGCGACCGGCGATTTCAATGCGAAAGAACCTTCTGCGCATACGCGTGAAGTGGACGCCCCGTCGGTATACACCTATTTGTGCGAGCAGATGACCGACACAAAATATGTGGCAAAGCAGTCCGTCGGCGGCAGCGCCGAACCGCTTTCAAAGCCGACGTACGACCATGTGTTTTATGCCGGCGAGTCGGGCAGCGTGAATGTGCTGAAATATGAACTTCTGTCTGACCGTTCGCTTCAAAATATGTCGGACCATTATCCGATCTATGTAGATGTGCAGCTGTCAGAAATCGCCTGAATGCCCATTGGTACGGTGGCGGTATTCAGATGGGGAAACGCCGAATTTCTTTTTAAATCACGGCTGAGCTGATAGGGGGAGTAGTACCCCAGATCGTCTGAAATCTCTTGAATGGGGTCTGTTGTGGTCGTCAGCAGGTAGGCGCATTTGCTCAGGCGCGCGTCCTGCTGGTAGCCTTTTGGCGACTTGCCGGTTTCTTTGCGAAAGCTCTGGCGAAAATGGCGTTCGGAAAGGTGCAGCTTTTCTGCCAGCTCCCGAATGCTGATGCTTTCGTTCAGGTGTTCGGTGATGTAGGCTACGGCAAACCGAATGGCTTTTTCATCCGGCTGCGCATACTGCTTTTTGTTTGTCCGGTAGGTGTTTGCCAGCTTGTGCACCAGCACGCAGAACGTGGCGCTGATATAGTTGTATTTACTGTATTTCTGGTAAAACATGCTTTCCAGGTACAGCTTTTCGTCGTGGTTTGGCGCAATGTTATAAATTTCTTTTTCCTGAAACAGCGGGATCTCGCCAAAAGGCAGAAACCGGAATTGTACAAATTCCCAGTTCGTCCCGGTATAGCAGCTTTTGAGCTGTTGCGTCTTCAGCAAGACCGTGTCACCTGCGCGCAAAACAAATGTTTTGCCGTCCAGAAGCAGACTGCCGTTGCCGCTGAGGCTTCTGAAAAGTGTGTATTCGCCGGCAGTCATACCGGGCGGCTGTGCCAGTTCGGTGCTTTCCTTTTTCATTTTACAGCTGTTGATCTCGATCAGATCGGCAGAAAACGGCTGATGCCTTTTTGTAAGGCGGACGGTATCTTTTTCCATGGTGCATCTCTTTCAAATGATGTGACATAAAATGTATAAAAAATACTATAACGGCTATTATTATTGTTATTATAAAACCGCGCGCGCAGAAAATCAACAAGAACATCTTGTTTTTCGCGCCGCACTGTGTTATTTTGTATTATGTAAATGTGCTGCGGCACAGCGCTTTGCGGCAGCAAATCTGCCGGAATGATAAAAATGTTCTAGAGGGGATTTTTTTATGAAAGATAAAATTTTGTTAAATCAAAACTGGGTATTTCGCGCGGAGAAGGAAACAGCGTGGATGCCCGCTATTGTGCCGGGCTGCAATTATCTTGACCTTATGGCAAACGGCGTGATCGACGACCCGTTTGTTGGAAAAAACGCTGAAAAGCTCTCCTGGGTTTATGAGACGGATTGGGTGTACCGCTGTACCTTTTCGGTGGATGACGCTTTTTTGCAGCATCCGCGCATCCTGCTTCACGCCGACTGTTTGGATACATATGCTATAGTGGAACTGAACGGCCAACAAGTCGGCACTTCTGAAAATGCATACCGCGCTTACGAATGGGATGTAAAAGAACGGCTTGTTGCCGGCAGCAATATGCTGCAAGTTACATTCCGGTCGTTTATGCCCTATATTGAGGCGGGCAAAAAGGCACGCCCACTGCCGAACAACGCAAACGGTATTTCGGGCAGCCCGTATATCCGCAAACCCGGCTGTCATTTCGGGTGGGATTTCGGCCCCGTCCTCCCGCCGGCCGGTATAGAAAAGGACATCTATCTGGCTGCTTATGAAACAGCGTCGATCGACGACGTGCAGATCCGCCAGACCCGTTCTGAAAACGGCGTGCAGCTGCAGGTGGCGGTCGCCGTAAACAATGCGTCCGGCGCGGAACTTGCCCTGCAGGCAGAGCTTTTTGATCCGCAGGGCGAAAAGGTCGCCTCTGTGCAAAGCAGTGCGGCCACTGGTTCATGCACGCTTTGCGTGTCGCAGCCGCAGCTTTGGTGGTGCAACACGCTGGGCGAACAGCCGCTTTATACGCTGCAGGTGCATCTGCTTCAAAACGACTGCGAGGCGGATTCGGTGTGTAAGCGAATCGGCCTGCGTACGATCGAACTGGACACTTCGCCAGATGCATACGGTGAAAATTTCTGCTTCGTGGTCAACGGTGTCAAAATTTTCTGCCGCGGTTCCAACTGGATCCCGGCCGATATTTTCCTGCCGCGCTTAACGCCGGAAAAGCTGCGTTACCGCCTGGAAGCTATGAAAAACGCCAACATGAATATCGTGCGTGTCTGGGGCGGCGGCTGGTATGAAAGCGACCTGTTTTATGATTTGTGCGACGAACTGGGTCTTCTGGTGTGGCAGGATTTCACATTCGCCTGTGCGGCTTATCCGTTTGAGATGCCCGGTTTTTTGGAGAACGTGGCCGGTGAGGTCGAATATAATGTCAAGCGTCTGCGCAGCCATGCCTGCCTGGCGCTTTGGTGCGGCAATAATGAGATCGAGTCCATGTCGCTTGCCTGGGCCTATGATAAGGCTGCGATCCAGCAGACAAAGCAGTTCTTCTATGAAACACTGCCGGCCTGGCTGCGCCGCTTTGATGATGTGACGCCTTACTGGGCCTGTACGCCAAGCTCCGGCACATATATGAAAAACGTCAACAGCGACAGCTTCGGCGACACACATTTGTGGAATGTTTGGCACGGTATGCGTGATCTGGATTTTTACAGAAAACGCTACACCCGCTTTTGCAGTGAATTTGGGCTCGAGTCCTATCCGTCCATGTCCTGCTTGGACCGTGTTATTTCCAAAGAACAGCAGTACCTCGGTTCCGATGAGCTGAACGCACACCAAAAATCGGCCGACGGCGATATGCGCATGCTCTACTACGTCAACAAGTTGTTCTGGCAGCCCAAAAAGTTTGCCGATCTGGTCTATCTTACACAGATCACACAGATGGAGTGTATCCGCGACGCGACCGAGCACTGGCGCCGCAACCGCGGCCGCTGCAACGGCTCCATGTACTGGCAGTTTGATGATTGCTGGTGCGGCTCCTCCTGGGCAAGCATGGACTTCGACGGCAACTACAAGCCCCTGCTTTATGCTGCGCGCAAATTCAATGCGCCCGTTTCGTTAAGCCTGGAAAATAATAAGACGAATGTGCCGGTATACCTGATGAACGAAACGCTTGCCCCGTTTGACGGGGAGTATAGATGGCAGCTGGAAATGTTTGACGGCAGTGTACTGCGCCGTGGTTCACGCGGTGTGCACCTTGCGCCTATGGAAACAGGCTGCTTTGACCGTTTGGATTTTAAAGCGGATCTTTCTGCCGATCAGGCCGGGCGCGCGGCGTTTGTTGCGCGGCTTTACGACCAGAGCGGCGCGCTGGTTTCCGAGCGGCGCTGCCTGCTGCGCAAGGAAAATGCCTGTACTTTCTGTGACCCGCAGCTGCAGGTGACGGTAAAGGGCAGGGAAGTTACCGTGACGGCCAAGCATTACGCCCGCTATGTGTGCCTGCAGGCCGACGGTGTTTCTGCGCCGTTTTCCGATAATTATTTTGATTTGTCAGCCGGCGAGTCCAAGACCGTTTCACTGGATGCGCAGGTTTCAGACGAACTGCTGGCGGAAAAGCTGCCTGTCTCTTTATACACATCTGACGCTGCCGAC
>URDW01000133.1 GCA_900546735.1 uncultured Oscillospiraceae bacterium | reverse complement strand
AGATCGCTCAGTGTCTCGTGGGCTCGGAGATGTGTATAAGAGACAGGTATATGAAAGGTTTTTTAAACGCTTTCTATTTTACACACCAGGGACAGTGCCGTGCGTAACTAAATCAGCCATCACTGACTCGGTGTGCGCCGTTTTTTGCTTGCGTGTAGTTTTATAAGAATTCAGGAAAGGGTGTGATTCCGATGGGTCATTCGATTCTGTTTTAAAACGAATATTTTTCTAAAAGACAATTTTAAGATATTATTATATAAACACTTTAAGGAGTGTGCCAAACATGAAAAAAAAGAATAGAATAATTAGTGTGATTATGGTTGTTTTAATTTCTATAGCAAGCACATGTTTTCCGATTTCAGCAAATGCAGAGGTAGGTGGTGTTTCTGCCACTGAAACAAATGATAAAGTTCTATTTTCAGAATTGTTTTTTAACCGACAAGATGATGTGAATAAAGTAATTGGTTATTTCGATTCGGATATTGCGAATGGTGCAATTCCGCAAACACATGAAATTGATGTTAATCAATTAATTGAAACATTAGGTTTGCAAACTAATTATAATGAAACAGTTTGCATCATTGATAATTTGCGCAGAATTGACGAATATGTTGAAGAAGAAAAGATTAATGATGCTACAACGGGCAGCAGTTTGTCAGACCCATTTGGTGGTATGCTTACAAAGGATATGGATGCGCAACCGGGTATACAACCTTTGTGGAATAAGGATACGGTTCATAAAAACAAAACGACCGAAATTGCCAAAAAATATTTCAGCAGCACGGTTGCTACAAAAATCGGCAATTATGATCGTGAAGTTGATATAAAGTATTCTTCTGGCTGGGGAGCGATAACAGGCTCTGCCAATCAATATATTCATTTTAATCAGTACGCTTCCGGCAGCGAGGATAGCAGAGACTATGCAGCGACTACTTGGTTTGTTGCCTGTTCGTTGGCTTGGCAAAAAGGCCAAAAGGAAAACGCATATATGTATCTTGGCTATGCATTACACCCATTGCAGGATAAAGAATCTCATGGGCAAATTGGTCGCGGAAAATCGATACCACAGCATTTAGTTTCATATACTTCAGGCGACAACATTACGCACGCCGATGATGAAACAGGCTGGGAATGGACCAATAGCAGTCGAAATGCACTGAAAAAAGTTTCTGGTAGCAGAGTCCGTTATAATGCAGCTGTTTCGGTTACTGACAAATATCTGAAGCAGTATGCAGGTGTTTTGAAATAAAGGGGAGATTCACATGAATCGTCTTTTTAGCAATCTTAAGCCTTTCATAACCTATTGGTGTGTATATCTCAGCTGTGCATTTATCACCCTGATGGCAGACGGAAACGCAGCTACATGGGGCATTTGGGCACTTGTTTTGGTGTGCATTTTAAATGCCCTTACGGGCTACACCGACGGCATCAAAAAAATCCGCTGGGGAATCGCCGCTTTCGGTGTAATGCTGGCTGTTTGTGCAGTGCCGTTTTATATAATACTGGGCTGGAGTGACAGAATACTCGGCATGGGCAATCTCATTGTGCGAACTGTCTTTTATTACGGTGAAAACACGGCCTTAAATATCCTTTGGGCTGTACTTTCCGTGGTGCTGCCATTGGTGCCGTTTTTCATCGGCGCGGCGGTGCGCAAAGCCGTACAAAACAAAAAGTGTAAAAACGCATAGCATAAATATGCTTTATTCCTCTTTCCAGGGGCGGCCGGGGCGATTCGCGCGCCTGGCCGCCCCGTTTTTGTGTGCGCGGCAAAAATACATTGCAATTTGTAATGCCTTGTGTTATATTGAAATTGGACAAGTGTCTGCTTTTTCTGTGTCCCGGTGCAGGTACTTGCCGCTGGAATTTTGCCGGGCAGGGGGCGGTAATGTGAAAAAAATATTTTGTTTGCTAACGGCATTGCTTTTGCTATGCTTTTACGGTTGCAATAGAGCAGCAGAAGATCATAGTGCAAAAAATAATACCTATGATGATATAGCTGGCAAGAATTCAGAAGAACTTATTTTACCGAATGCAATGCGGTCAAATCTGAATCTAAATGCGTGTTTCAGTGACCTTTCTAATAATATAGACCTGCAAGTTATAGAGATGCTGGGCAACTATTATTATGGATATGATACTGCACAAAGTGCAAACGGACTTGTCGACTCATATGCTTTAGCCGATAATACCGGTGAACAAACTGCATTGCAATACGAAAATGGCACTCAAAACTGGAGCGTTGGTTCCGGCTCGCAGATCGTGATGCAGGACCGATACCTATATGAATGGCTGTGCTTTTCGCAAAGCGAGGCCGACGGCTTCCCGCTTTACGATGTGCGGCTGATACGCACCGACGGCCAGACCGGCAAAGTGGAGATCGCCGACCGGGTGGAGCAGGCCTCGCCGTTTATCTACCTGTGCAAGGTCGACGACGAGCACTTTTTGTCGTTTGGCACCGCACAGGCACCGTCCAACAGCACCGAATACGCTGTGCTCTCGACCGCCGTGCTCTACAATGTAAACGGCGAAAATCAGCAGATCATTACAGAGCTCTTTGAAAACGACGAAAACTGGGCAAACAGCCGCGGCACACTGCTGGAATTTTTTGCCGCAAAAGACGGCGAGATCTACGCCTACGGCCGCAAAAATATTGAGGGCGAATGCCACTACTTTTTGTACCACTATGATTTAAGCGGCAATTTGCTGGACACGACTGAACTGAAAGGCTTTGACAAAATCATTGGCGAGGAACAGCCGATCGATTTTCATCTGGTGGGCGACTACATTGCTCTGCGCACCTACGAAAGTTTAACGAATGCAATATGCAAAATCGGCGAAAATGGTACAGAATTGATCATGAAAGGTGTTCACAACCAGGCACAGTACGCCGTGAGCGGGCAATACATTGTATTTATTGAAAACAATGTAGATGTAGATAGCGGTCAGATTAAAGAAGGCGATTTCCCACTATATGTATTAGACACTGAAAATTACCGGCTAGAAGCTGGAACATTCAGCATACCGCTAAAAAATCCATATTTTGTACAGCTGCACGCATTGTCTAATGATTCCATCGTTTTGTCCTATTGCGAAGAAACATATGATCCTGAAAATGTTAGACAATTTTTGTTGGATCGAAAAAATATTATTAAAATGGTCGAATAGAAAACAACTGATAATTTATTTTAAGTTTTGTTTTTATCTACGCGACCGTTAAAAACAAACCGCTCAGCATAAATATCCGCTTTGTCCTCTTTTCTGGAACAGCCGGGGGTTCTTTGCAGCGCCTGGCCGCCCCGTTTTTGTGTGCGCGGCAAAAATACATTGCAATATGGAATGTCTTGTGTTATATTGAAATTGGACAAGTGTCTGCTTTTTCTGTACCCCGGTGCAGGTACTTGCCGCTGGAATTTTGCCGGGCAGGGGGGGCGTACGCTGTGAAAAAAGGAAGAAAAATTATACTTGGTGTGCTGTTGGGCGTTATTCTGCTGCTGGTTGCCGGCATGATTTTTATGTTGGTATATGGTGTTTGGGCTTACTACAACACTTTTACATCCTATTCTTTGCAGGCGATCCTGTTCCTGAACAGCTTGCCGTGGCTTATTCCTATCATTCTCTTACTTCCCGTGTATCTGGTGCTGCGCCGACGCTGGAAGCGGTGACCCGGCACGCTGCGACTTGCCTTAAAGACTTTAAAAACGGTCAAAACGCCGTGTTGACTGGAGGAGCAAAATGAAAAAGAATTTAGACATAAAGCTGATGCTTTTGGGAATAGGTTTTATCGCCTTTTACCCGGTCGGCGCCTATTACTTTGACAAGCCGTATGATGGTTTTGTGGCAAGTGCGGTGGTTATTGCCAGTGCATTTTTGCCGCTTGTTGGTCTGGCTTTGCTGATCATTGGTTTTTTCCTGCACCAAAAGGAAGAAAAATAAGTCGAAACGATTTTTCATGTAAATTTGCGCTTTCTACTTCTCCTTTCCGGTGCGGCCGGGGCGATTCGCGCCGGCCGCACCGACTTTTTTGGTACAGACGTTTCGCTGTGAACGATTTGCAGACCGTTTCTGAATAAATCGTTACGAAAATAACAATTTTTTTAAAATCGGTTGCAGCGCCGCCGCTGCCATGCTATATTGAAATTAGACAAAGGTCTGTTTTGCCGGATACCCCTGCGGCGTACGCCGCAAAGTCAGGAGGAAACCGAAATGACAAAACGAAAAAAAGCAGCCGTTTCAGCAGCTGCACTCGTGCTGGCTTTGGCTTTGCTGGTCACGGCGGGTGCGCTGTGGCTGCTGGTGCGCGATAAAACAGAAGTGTACCGCGACAACGAACCGTTCCGCTATGTGTTCGGCCTAAACTACGAAACGCTGAACCACACGGCAGACGACGCCGACCGCGAGACGGCGCAGCCGGTTTTGGAAGCTGTGGAAAAGGCGGTCGCCTACGACGGCTACCGGGCGGATTTTCCGTATGACGAGGCGCTTTTAAAGCTTTGCCGCACACGGGATGATAATGCGTTTGACCATGTGCAAAGCGATGTTCGCTTTGTCACGTTTCAAAAAATTTTGAACAAGGGCTATTTGTGGCTCAGCTATGACCAGCTGTACTGTTCGGCGAACGGCGCGGCGCTTTCGGGCAGTCAAGATATTTTGGCACTGGTAGAGATGCGCTTTGACGCAGACGGCAGCTGGCAAGTAACGGATGTGACCGAACCGGCTTAAACGGCCTTGACTCTGAAAAATATCCGGCTAAAGCAAAAACCGGGCGCCTGTATTGCAGGGCCCGGTTTTTGCCGTTAAAGAAAGGATGTTATAGGCGCGTTTGCGCTTTAAAAGGGATGCACAAAAGGCGTGCGGCTTTTTACCGCACCTTTACGCTGAATTTCGTCTTGCAAACGGGGCAGGTCACGGAGTGTTCGCCCTTTTTGCGCGGCAGGCGCAGTGTGCGCTTGCAGTTTGGGCAGGTGCGGAACACATGCGTTTTGCGGAACTTGACCTTGTCGCGCTGCAGCTTGAACCAGCCGGTCACCTTGCCGCGCACGGCCAGGTATTTGGCGTTTTCGGCGCGGCGCTTTGCCACGTTTTTGGAAAATGCGCGCCAAATGGCGACCACCAGCAAAAGGATGGCTGCGCCGAACAGCACGGCATTTGCAATTTCGTTTCGCACAAAAATATCAATAATGATGAGCACGAGCGCCGCCATGTTCAAAAAGCGGTAAAGCTCGTCCGGGCCGGTGCGCCCGGTCATAAACACGCGCAGCTTGTAGCCAAGCTTTGCAAAAAATTCTTTCATGGTTTACCCCCTGTAGGCGTCGCCGCCGTAGTTGCTGCCAAAGTACTGCCCCGGATCGTCGCTTGCGGCCGTAGTCGTTTCCTGGTTATAGGACGATTGCGGGTAGCTGCCGTAATTGTTGTAGCTGTAGCGGCGTGTGCCGAAAAGGCCGCCGCCGAAAAACAGCGACACGATCAGCCGCAGCACGATCAGAATGATGATGAAGCGCAAAATCGACATCAGGCAGCCGCCGCGCCGCGTGCGGTGCGTGCCGCCGGCGTTCCCGCCTGCGCTGCCGCCCGTGCGCGTGTAGGT
>URDW01000132.1 GCA_900546735.1 uncultured Oscillospiraceae bacterium | reverse complement strand
CTCGGGGGCAGTACCGCTGTACGGCACCGCCTCGCAAAATACAAAATCCAACTCGCCTTTTTGACAGCCTCTCAGCGTGTCAGGCTGTATAATTTGTTGCCATTATACCTTTTTTGACACGCTGCAACTCTGTACTTTTGGTACAGAGCTTTTTTGTGTGCACAGCAGATAAATTTGCATTGACGGCGTTTTAAGAATCTTTTATAATGGGGCAGGAGGGGATTTTTATGAAAACATTTTTAAACCATTTCCTTTTCAGCGATGTGTCGGTCGCCGTGTTTACGGCACTCGGCGCGCTCGGCGTGCTGTGCTTTTATTCCACGCGCTACGGGTTTGTGTTTGTGGACAACGCCTTGTTTAAAAACTTTGCGCTGGCGCTTTTTCTGCTGGCCGTTCTCGGTGAAGTGTGCTTGTTCACCGTTTTTGCGCTTCGGGTGCACCACAGCAGCCTGCTGCCGGAAAAGCTCGCCTGTATTATGGTGCTTTTCGGCGAAGTAATGGCCGTTGTCTCGCTTGTTTATCCGCTGATCAGTCTGGCGGTCGACCAGTTTATGAGCCTGTCGAGCGCCTGGACGCTTTGCAAGCAGGCGCTGCCGGTGTGGGGCGCTGTGGTCAGTGTGGCATTTTTTGCCTTTGTTTTCCCGGCTATCTCGTCTGGTGCGCTGAAAAAAGGTGTTGCCGTTGCGGCTGCCGTGATCTTGGTCTTTATCAGTTACGCTTCCATCTTTCCGGTCACACCGTACCGCTTCACATCAGACCCGGTGGTGTTCGACAACGGCAGTGACTATGCCGTGGTGTTTTCCACAAATGTCAGCGGCACCGGCTGGTTGGAGTATACATATAACGGCGAATATAACGGCGAAACGGTTCGACTTTACGACGAAACGGACGGCCGCAAAAACAACAGCCGCATCCATACGTTTCGTGTGCCGAAAGATCAGCTTTCCGGCAGCACATATCGTGTGGGTGCAACGCGCGTGATCGACGAGCTGACTTACGGCGGCCGCACCGGCAAAACGATCGAAAGCGAACCGATCACGCTGCAGGACACATTCGGCCAGAATATAGATGTGCTCACCCTTTCAGACTGGCACACCAAAAACGCGCGTGCCAAGGCCGCTGCCGAAACGCTGGGCGATTATCAGGCACTGATCTTGCTTGGCGACTGTTCGCCCGGCCTGATGAGCCAGGACGATGTGGTGAAGTATATTTTGCAGTTCGCTTCGGACCTTTCCGGCGGTACGATGCCGGTCATCTATGTGCGCGGCAACCACGAAACGCGCGGCCCTGAGGCAGATAACCTTTCGGCTTACCTGGGCATGGACCGTTTCTGTTTTACAACAACGCTCGGCAGTTATGACCTGGTCGTGCTTGACAGCTGCGAGGACAAGGAAGACAGTCATCCGGAATACGGCGGTATGAACGATTACGAAACGTACCGCCGCAATATGGTCAGCTGGCTCGAGACACTGCAGCCCACGCAAAAGCATACGGTCGCGCTGTGCCATGCACCGGAGATATGCCGGGAAGAAGATCTGTCTGCTGCCGCTTTGGCAAAGCTGGATGCCCTGGGTGTAAGCTTGCTTGCGAGCGGGCATGAGCATGTGCTGGACTACAGAACAGACGGCCGTTTCCCCGTGCTGGTCGACGGCGGGCAGGATGCAAACGGCATGTTTACTTTTGTGGCCTCCATGCTGCATTTTGCACCGAATGGTATTGATATTGTCAGCGCGGATCAGGACGGCAGTGTTTTGCTGGAGACAACTGCCGCGTGGAAATAAGTTTTGCGGCGGTTAAAACATAAGAAATATGTGAATTGTAATTTTTAAGGGGCGGTAGTTTACCGCCCCTGCACTTTTTCAAAAGGAATTATGGCATAACTGTCTTTCTTTTTTTTTGCTTTTGTGTTACAATAATATGTATTTCGGAGGAGTGTTATGAAAAATAGAATTAAAGCAATCGTGACAGAGCTTTCTAAAAGGAATATTGTAATACGAAAAGTTTCCAGGTGGCTTTTGTACCATTACAGGTACCTGGTGTATGCTTTTATCAAAGCGGCTAATAAAACAGATGCCAAAACCATTTGCTTTAAGGCGTTTAATGGTAAATCTTATTCCTGTTCCCCAAAGGCGATTTATGAATATATGCTTACACAGGAGCAGTTTAAGGATTTTAAATTCATTTGGGTTTTTAAAGAGCCTGAAAAACACAGGTATTTGGAAAAGAATCCAAATACCACGTTAGTGCAGGATTCTACCAGGGCTTATTTAAAAGCTATGGCTGTGTCGAAATACTGGATCCACAACTACCGCGTATCGGATCATATTTACCCGAAAGAAAATCAAATCTATGTACAGTGCTGGCACGGTACGCCGCTGAAAAAGCTGGGCTATGACATTACGAAAGGCGATAATGTGCTGAACTCGATTGAAGAGATCCGCTTTAAATACAAAGTGGACGCAGCTAAGTTTAAGGCAATTTTGTCGCCTTCCAGGTTTGCTAGTGAAAAGTTTATAAGCGCCTGGAATTTAAAGGCGATCGGCAAAGAAAACTGTGTGATCGAGCAGGGTTATCCCCGAAACGACAAACTTTTTCACGCGGATGAAGCGGACCGGCAGCGGGTCAGAAAGGCGCTTGGAATCGAAGGTGTAAATAAAAAAATCATTTTCTATGCACCGACCTGGCGGGACAATCAGCATGATTCCACCATTGGTTACACCTATAAAACAGAGGTGGATTTTGACAAACTCAAAGAAGCGCTTGGCGATGAATACATCATTTTGTTCCGGGCGCACTATCTGGTCGCCAACAGCTTTGACTTTGAAAAGTACAGCGGTTTTGTCTACGATGTTTCAAGTTATGACGACATAAATGACCTTTATATCGTTTCCGACCTGCTTATTACGGATTACTCCAGCGTGTTTTTTGATTATGCCAATCTGCGGCGGCCCATGCTGTTTTACATGTATGATTTTGATTCGTACAAAAACGAAATGCGCGATTTTTATTTTGATATTGACGAACTGCCCGGTCCGATCGTGAAGGACGAGGACGGTCTGATCGAGGCCATTCGCGGCCTGGACCGCTACATGCTTGCTTACGGCGAAAAATACATTGCTTTTCACAATAAATTTAATTATCTGGACGACGGGCACGCCTCTGCGCGTGTTGTGGATGCGGTCATGCGTTTATAAAAAAACTGCGGCAAATTTTGCCGCAGTTTTTTTGTTTAAACTTTTGCTTTGTCAATGTATGCGCTGATTTTTTGGTTTAATTTGGCGATCAGCTGATGGTATTTTACCAGATCCGTCAAAACATCTATGATTACCGCAAGTACCACAGACAAAACGAACAAAACAACATAGATCAGCATGAAGTTTTTGAAAGAATAGACGAAATCGCTTAAATATATGCCGCGAATAAATGTGTGTGTCAAAAAGATCGTCATGGAGTGTTTCCCTAAAAAGGCGAAAACCTGTTTGGGTGCGGGAATACGGATCAAACAGTACCTTGCAAAGCAAATGACGATCACCGGCACAATGCCGTAATTGAATTCCCACCCTTCGTGCTGCGGATAAACGCGGAACAAAATAAACGATGCAACGCCGAGTACGCCGAAAACAACAAAACTGACAGCCCAGGAAGCGAATTTGTTTTTCGGCAGCTTGTCAGAGATCCGTTCAAACACTTTATATTCGGCAAACAGCATACCAAATACGACCGGCAGAATGAAGGAATAAGCGTTAACGCCGCCGGGATAGCCAACATTCAAGAGACGTGGCAGGGCGACAATGACTAAAATGACCGGTAAATATCCGACTTTTCTGGAAACCATGTAAATAAGCGGAATGATCAGAATAAATACGATGGCGGCGCTCATGTACCACCAGGTACCGCATAAGGTTGGAGTGTCAAAAAAATTGGCGAGCCCCAGAAAATCCAAAAGAAAGTAGAGAACACCTTTGGCTCTTGAACCGCCGAAATAAACTTCCAGAGGCCTTGCGTCAATGATCATGGACACGATAAATGACAGAACATAGATCAGCCAGAAGCCAGACATGGTTTTGATCAGTCGGGTTATGTTCCACTTGAACACACTTTTGCGGTTCAGCGGTGTTTTGGCAATAGATCTCAAAAGGCCGTATCCGGTGATAAAAGCAAAAATGCTGACGCAGATCTTAAAAAACAGCGCAACACTGACAACGGTGTCTTGCGAAAATGGGGAAAAGTCTACCGTGTAGTTTTCAAATCGGTCAAGGGAGCAGTAAAGATGGTGAAACAGCATAAAAAGAATGGCAATCCCTTTTAGGGCAAGAGAATCTTTTTTGGTCAATCCATTTAACACATGGGTCACTCCGCTTCATTCGTGTTTTCAAAACTCGGTTTTATTTATTTTCATATAATACCAAACTTGCAAAGTTTTGTCTATACTTTATTTACTGTATATGCGCGAATTCTGCACAGTACTTTACAAAGCTCAGCAAAATATGCTATAATACGCAAATACTATAATGATTTGAATTTACAAAACAGATGGTGAAACGAATGATAGTTTTCAAAATTTTTAAATCGCTCAGCACGGTGATTCGTAAGTTTACGAAAAACGCATTTTACAGAGCTAGATTTTTTTATGTGCACTATCGCAAAAAGTTGCCGATCGATGAAAAAGCTATTTTGTTTGAATCGTTTAGCGGCGACGATTTTACAGGCAACCCATTTTATCTTCTTCTGGAATCCTGCCGAGATCCGCGGTATGCAGAATATAAAAAATATGTAGCTGTTAAGAAAAACGATATGGAAAATGACCAAAAGGTCGTTTCTTTGTTAACCAATTATGGTTTGCTGGACAAGGTCATTTTGGTTACAGTCAGCAGTAAAAAGTATTGTAAGACTCTGGCAAGTGCCAAGTATTTTGTTAATAATGTTACATTTCCTTCGTATTTTGTGAAGCGTGAAGGCCAGGTGTATTTGAACACATGGCACGGTACGCCGCTTAAAGGGCTTGGCAGAAATATTAAAGACAATCCGAATACGATCGGCAATGTGCAGCGCAATTTTTTGATGTCGGACTATCTGCTGTACCCCAACGAGTATTCGTTTGAGCACATCCGCCACGACTATATGCTCGACCAGTTTTATACGGGCCAATATGTGCTTTCGGGTTACCCCTGTAACAGCGCTTTTTTTGATAGATCCCGCGTGGATGCCATCAAAGAACAGTTTGAGGTAAGCGACAAGAAGGTCGTTGTTTACATGCCTACTTGGCGCGGCAAAGAAAAAGGCAAAAAAGCCGACAAGCATATTTTCTACCTTCTTCATTTCCTTTATGAATTGGAACGCGGACTGGACGATGATGTGGTGGTTTTTGTAAAACTGCACCACCTGGCTATGTCTGAAATCAATTTGGAAGATTTTGAAAAGATCCGACCTTTTCCGACGGAATTTGAAACGTATGATTTTCTGAACATTGCCGACTGCCTGATCACCGATTATTCCAGCGTGATGTTTGACTATCTGAATACCGATAAAAAAGTATTCCTTTATACCTGTCTCTTATACACATCTGACGCTGCCGACGACTTAATAGGTGT
>URDW01000131.1 GCA_900546735.1 uncultured Oscillospiraceae bacterium | reverse complement strand
GAGATCGCTCAGTGTCTCGTGGGCTCGGAGATGTGTATAAGAGACAGCTCCGTCAGTGTAACTGCACCGTTTTTTAATTTCAAAAGGCTGAGTGCAATACCGAGTGCCGCACCGCCGTATGCCACCAAATCCATGATACTGATGGAATTCAACTGCATAATCAGCACACGCATTGTCACTTTTCTGAACTTTTCGGCTTCCTCATCCATTTTTTTCGCATAGCGTTCATCGGCACTGTATATTTTTAAGGTTGTCAGTCCCTGAAGGCTTTCCAAAAAGGAGTCACCAAGCTCTGTGTATGTTCCCCAGTATTTTGCCAGCATTTTCTTTGCAAATTTCTGCACGGCAATAATGGATACCGGTATCAGCGGTACACAGATTAATAAAACCACCGCAACCGTCCAGTTCATCATGCCGACAATGACAAAAAGTGTCAGCGGCGCTAACATACTGTAGAAAAACTGCGGCAGATATTTACCGAAATAGAGTTCCAGCTGGTCCACACCTTCCACAAACACCTGCACGATTTCGGAAGTGGACACCTTTTCATGATACGATGCGCCCAGACGCGTCAATTTGTTGTAAAGCTTGCCGCGCAGCACCTTTTTGACTTCTGCCGAAGCCAGAAAGGACGTGCGTGCAACCGCCATGCTGCAAAAATAACGCACAAGCAGCACACATATGCCGGCGCCGGCAAGCAGCAAAACCGCACCGATCTGCGGCCTTTCGCCGGACGCAAGCCTGCCGATCATGTTTGCAATGCAAAACATCATCACCACATTGGCCACCAGCTTGACCCACTGCGCCAAAACAGTAAGCGCAATATACTTTTTAGACTGGCTGACCTGATTGATCAAATTTGTTTTTATCACGCCATAAACCTCTTTCTGTATCTGTCAGACTTTTTTCTTTTTGCCCTTGCGTGCAGAAAGACCCCCGATCAGGGCAGAAAGCAAAACGATGCCCGCTGTCACGCCTGTTGCGGTCCACATTGCCGAATAATCGCCGGAATCCGTGTTCAGCTGTACCACAGCGCCACCGCTTTTTGCACCGTCTGAAACCGGCTGCAAAGTGGAATAGTCGATCTTTACACGCGCAGACGGCGAGATCGGCATAATAGACGCCTGAAATTTCACACCGACATATTCCGCATCCGTTACCAAGGGAAACGTAAACCCTATCGGATAAGTTGTGCCATTGATCACAACATTTTCCTGCATCTGCGCAGCCGCTGTCTCGCCGTTTACAGAGCCATCGGTATAGTACCAGAACTGGAAATTGTCGACCGATTCACTGGAGACTACGGTAATGGTCTTTTGGCCGTTTTCAACTTTGATCTGCGCGACCGGGGCAATAAAAGAATTGCCCATGGACTCCTCATCCTTTTCCGCATGCCAAAGCTGAATGGAGACTTTGTATGTACCGTCGTCAGTGGCCGCAGCCATAGCCGTTTGCGGCACACACAGTAAAGCAATTATAAAAAATACTGCGATAAGAGTTTTTTTCATTCGTTATTTCCTTTCCTGAATTGTTTTTCTTATTTTCGAGCCTGGATAGTCCCGACTAATCAGTTAGTCTACACTAATATTTGCGCATTGTCAATGATTTCCTATCAAGCAGCCGTCAATGTTTGCCCTGTCAAACTTTTTCAAGGCAACAAAAAAGACAGCAGATTTTTTCTGCTGTCTTTTATGTACGATATATTTGCTTTTACGCCTGAACCAAAGCTTCCATACGTTCTTTGGCGGCACCGTACTGCGCTTTGATCTCATCAAAGTGCGTATAGTTTTCTGCCTGGCGCAGCACCTTTTGCGCGTCCAGATACGGTTTGGCTGAACGTGTATAAGAAAGCCTGCGGTCCTGCTCCTGCGTGATCTCTTTGTTGAGCGCTTTGAACTTTTCTTTCAGTTCCTTGATCTGCGCACGCAGCTGCTGTACCGCCTGTTTGTCCTTCTTTTCCTGCGCATCGAACAGTTTTTTGTAAAGCACGTCTTCTTCCGCATCGTAACGTTCTTCAATATTGTACAATTCGTTCAAATGGGAATCATCCGGCGTTTCGATCATCTTGTCGCCATAATACTTATTGTAATATTTTTTGGCCGTGATCCGTGTTCTGCAAAATCTCACCTTATATTTACGGATCTCTTTTTCTTCTTCCGTTTTATTCGGTAATTTTTTTGCATCCTGCAAAGCGCGTCTGAGCTGCGCCAGGTCAACATTTTTCAAACCGGCCAGGCCCACGTCGTAAACCGCGTGTGCATCGGCGATCTGCATACGGCCGAGCGTGCTTTCAAAACGTGACAACTCATTGAGCACATACGGCGCCAGCTTGATCTCCGTATTATGGGCAAGAACGGCTTTGTAATCTGCCTTAGCCTGTTTTATAGCCGCTTTGTCCTTTGTTCTGCGCGCCGCTTTGATCGCATCCCTGGAAGCGGTCGTTTCTGAAAGGCCGATCAGCTCGTTTGCTGTTTTGACCATATCCACGACCTCGACCAAATCGTTGTCGCTCAGCGCATTGTTGCCAAAATCCTCAAAGAAAGCACGGATTTTCAGCACCTTGACCATACCCTGCTGCTTCAGTTCCGTCAGATCGTAGAAGAAATACGGGATAACATTGATCACGGCGCCGCCGATCGAGGCGATGATCAGCACAGTAAGCATCGTTTTCAAAACATCGTTGTCGTAAAGAGAGAAATAGGAAATATTGGCATTTCCGGCAGTAATGGCGTCGTTTATCACATCACCAACAACGGAACCGTTGCGCATAGTGCGGTTCATAACTTCCGGATCCTGCATCACAACACGCGCCGTTTCTTCGTTGATGCCGAAACGGTCATACAGGAAGTTGACAATGCCGCTCGTCGCCACCGTGATGATATTACCGAACGCTGTAATGGTCAAAAATGTGCCGTCAATACGTTCACCGCTGATATATTGCTGATAATCGCGAATATCTGCGTTGATCGTAGGCGTTAAGATCTGCGCAAACGCATTCATCAGATTGTTCATCCAGAAGCAAACGACCAAAAGGATCAGCGGCAGGTATGTATTTAAGAAGCTTTCGCTGGTACCTGTCATGTCGATCACCTGCACGACCGGAAGCATCAGCGCAATGAAAACAATATTCATCACGTTCGTAATGATCAGCACAGCGCGCTTGCCAAACCGATGGATGAAAAACGGCGCCAGCAGCATACCGACCAGACCGGCATTCTGGCAGACAAGCGTGATCAGCGAAAATGTGCCGCCATTGCAGATACCGCCGTAGTTATACAGCCAGTTCAGGATGACCGCGATCGATGTTTCCAGGAAACTGAGCCATGTGCCCATTGCGATGACCCAGAAATATTTGTTGTGCACAACTTCACGCAGCGCATCCATAAACTTGATTTGGATAACGTGCGTTCTGGCCTGCACGATCTTTTCCTTTGTGTTGACATACACAACAATACAAAGGATGACCGAAAGGATCGAAAGCGGCGGATAAAGATATCTGTACAGACGGATGTCGTACATGTTGTTGTTGGTAAAGAGCTGCGCCATGATCGGCATGGCCAGATTCAGGATAGACGGCGCCAGGGAGTAGATGACGCCTTTGATCGTGGCCACATCGGCACGTTCCTCCGTGTTGGAGGAAAGCAGGTGCAGCAGGTTGTCGTAAGATTCATAAAAGAAATAATAAAAGAACAGCTGCGCAAAGTTCAGAAGCAGCACAACGGCGCAGGTGACCACATAGGCGCGTTCGCGTCCGAAAAAGGTGCCTTCCCCAAACAAAGCGCCAAATTGCTGATAAGGGAACCAAACGAACAGGATCGTAATGATGGCGCTCGGAATGCCCATTTTAACGATATAGGGTCTGTACTTACCCTCTTTGCTGCGCGTATTGTCAATAATATTGGCGCGTACACCGGACAGTGGAATGTTGACAATGACCGAAATCACATAGAGGATATACATGTCGATCGGATCTACGCCAAGTGTATTGCCGATCAGCACGTTAGTAGACGACAGGATCATGTTCGTGGCCATGACCGCCAGGAACTTGACGCCTATACCGCCGCCGGCATAACCAAGGATCTCCTTAAACGGCATGTAACGCCCATTGGACGGCTCGTTCCAATGCTGGCGCACATTCGTGACCAGCTCTTTTGCTTTAGCTTTCAAATTTGAATTATTGTTAGCCATCTTCTCATCCTTTCGTTTATTCCCCTTTGATCCAATCCGTCGAAAATTCGGCGAAAAGTATTTCTCTGCAAGCTGTATCCGGCTCAAACGCAGCGCCGATGTTCCCGTTTGGCAGCTGTGTAAGCGCGCTGTATACGAAACTGCCCTCTTTCAGCTGACGGGCGTACGGGAATGTCTCGCCGTCGTCCTCTGAAAGGCGCACCGTTCCGTTTTCGCGTTTTTGGCGGTCTGCCGGATTCAGCAAAACAACCGTCGGCTTTTCGGTGCCGGTCAGCTTCAAAACAGAAGTTTGACAGATCGGCTGCGGCAAATCGACATCCAGTCGGAAATTTTCCCAGCTTTCGCCACCGTTTTTGCTGTAGGCGACGGCCACACTGCGTGCTTTGTCGTGATTGCGCATAAAATATTTTAAAATGCCGCCATCCTGCTCGATCAACTGGGATTCGGTCAGCATCTGCCCGGCACGGATCGTCATGCAGTTCAGTTTTTTACCGCCGTCCGTGCGCGTGTTGTTCGGCGTTTCGCCGCGGCGCCAGTGCCTGCCGCCATCGTCGCTGTAGATCACACAACAGGAAAGCCGCAGCGGAAACATGCGCGTACCAAAATAAATCGGCAGCACGATACGCCCCTTGTAAAGACCGCTTTGAATAACGATGCCACAGCCAGGTCCGGGGCCGATAAAGCTCATATAATCTTCCTTGACCTGGGCATTTAAAGAAGTGTGCCCCTGCCAAGTCACACCGTCATCATCGCTGTAGCAAAGCATGAGTGTTGAAGTCGGCATTTCGCGAAAACGGCTGCCGGTATAGATGTTGCCGTATTTTTTGCCGTTTTTTTCAACGTCGCCATTGGACAAAACCAAAAATTCACTTGGCTGACCGTTTCGTTTATAAAGCCGTCCGTCTTTCAGTATGTATTTCCCAAATCGCCCGCACACGATGCGGTTGCCCTGCGCATCCTCGCCCCTGCTGCAGCGGCTGTTGCGAATGCCGACGCCGGCAGGCGTGTGGGAATAGATCATATAAATCCGGTCAAGCGCCTCTACATACACCATGGCCGGGTCGATTGCCGCTGACGAGCGCATCTGCTTGCTGCCGTGTTCCTGCGCAGCCACAATAAAATCGCCCCATGTTTTGCCGCCGTCTGTACTGCGGCGCACGACCTTATCAATACGGTTCGGGTTGTCCATGCCGCTGCAGTAACGCGCATCCGCGCACAAAACAACGGTGCCGTGTTTTGTGGTGACCGCCGAAGGGATGCGATAATATTCAGACGGCCCGC
Organism: uncultured Oscillospiraceae bacterium; assembly: GCA_900546735.1. GTDB lineage: Bacteria > Bacillota > Clostridia > Oscillospirales > Acutalibacteraceae > Scybalenecus > Scybalenecus merdavium. The sequence continues at coordinate 151 of URDW01000131.1, read as the reverse complement.
CAAGACCGGGTCCAAAAACTGTTTGAAACTTCATTCTTTCCCCCTAAAGACGGTACCGCCGAACCTGCTGCAAATTTAACTTGCACTGAAAACAGCAACTGCTCACCGTGATATCTGTCTCTTATACACATCTCCGAGCCCACGAGACACT
>URDW01000130.1 GCA_900546735.1 uncultured Oscillospiraceae bacterium | reverse complement strand
CTCAGCGTGTCGGGCTGTATATTTTATTGCCGTTATACCTTTTTCGACACGCTGGAAAGCAGGGCGAAAACGCCCTGCTTTTATGGATCCTAATTTAAAAATTGTTGTTTAGTCTGTTGTTCTCAAGCTTGTTGTTTCGGCTCAAACACTTTAACATCACCAAGCAGTCTGATGTTTCCGTTGTCTATCAGTATAGCGCCGGCTCTGGATGCTGGCGCATACACTGTTTTTCCGCGTTCGGCAAGTACGCGCTGAATGGATGCATCCTGCGCGGCAGCGCCCTCGTAGTGGACCTCTAAATAGAAACCACGCAAGTATGGGAGACCTTCATAATACTGAAATTCAGGATAATTGTCGTCGGGCGACAAATGGTACTCTGACAGCTGAATAACAGCGCCGGCGCTATATCCCATAGCTATCCCTTCGTGTTGCATCAGAATGTCATACAAATCAAACGCTTTGATTCGGCACATCATTTTGTCAGGCGCCCCACCGAGAAAATAAACGATGTCTGCTGCCTTGATTTTCTGCGCAGCGGACTGCTTTGTATCGGTAAAGTAATTGATAAAAGTGATGTTATCCTCCGGAATGCCGTAGGCAGTTAACCCGCTAACGATTCCACCGTAGTATTTGCCGCAGCGTTTGCCATATAACGCATCCCAGTCTGAAGAATTTACGCAGTCGTCTCGAAAAGAGAAGGCGACTACGGCAACCGAATAGTTCGGCTTTATATAGTTTTTCAGTTCGTCATAGAGATAAGGTGCGTCTATGTCAAACTCTTCAAGCAAGATGTTGATCATTGCTTACTCCTGCTTTGTTGTTTCAAAGCGTCTTTCTTAAGCGTCTTTTTTTATGCCCTGTTCTTCCAAACGTTTTGTGATGATACGGGTGATTTTATATACATCGCCGCACCCCAGCGTGATCACCAGGTCGCCGGGCGCAACGTTTTGCAGCAGGTAATCGGCAATTTCGTCGAAAGTCTCAAACCAGACGGCGCCGGGTATTTTGTCGGCCAGGTCTTTGGTGTGGATACCGATCGTGTTGACCTCGCGCGAGCCCATGATTTCAGAAAGCACGACTTTGTCAGCGATCTGCAGCACGCGGGCAAAGTCGTCAAGCAGTGCTTTTGTCCGTGAGTAGGTAAACGGCTGGTGCACCGCCCAAACACGCTTAAAGTGCATTTTTTTGGCGGCCTGCAGCGTGACCTCTATCTCTTTTGGGTGGTGCGCGTAGTCGTCTGCATAAGTCACGCCGGCATATTTCCCGGCAATTTCAAAACGGCGGCCTGCACCGTGGAATTCCTGCAGTCCCTCGGCTGTCTTTTGCGGGTCGGCGCCGCTGGTGCAGGCGGCGGCAAAGGCGGCCAAAGCGTTCAGCACGTTATGCTCCCCGGGCACGGAAAGCTGTACATGCGCCATAAATTTGCCTTTGTAAAAAACGTCAAATGCGTTATGCACACCGTCCGGTGCGGTAATGTTTTCGGCGCGCCAGTCGTTTTGTTCGCCCCTGCCGAAAGTGACCGTCTCTTTGCCGGTCATGCCGCTGACTGCATCCAGTGTGTTCTGGTCGTCGCCGTTGCAGATCACGGCTTTCGTTGCGCTTTCGGCAAACTGGCGAAACGCTTTTTTGATGTTGTCAAGCGTTTTGAAAAAGTCCAGGTGGTCGGCGTCGATGTTCAAAATAACGGCAATGTCGGGCGTCATCTTCAAAAAGGTGTTGTTGAATTCGCAGCTTTCGCAAACAAAGTTCTGCGAGTGGCCAAAACGGCCGTAAGCGTCAATTTCGGGCAGCTTGCCGCCGATCACGGCGCTGGGGTCAAGGCCGGCATACATCATGGCGACCGTGGCCATGGAGGAGGTGGTCGTTTTGCCGTGCGTGCCGCTGATGCCGATACAGTTACCAAAATGGCGGCTGAAAGCGCCCAGCAGTTCTGCGCGCTCAAATGTTGGGAAGTTGGCCTTGGCGTATTCCAGCTCCTCGTTGCCGGCAAGAATGGCGTTTGTGTAAATGACCAGGTCCGTGTCGGGTGCGATATTTTCCTTTTTCTGGCCTAAAAAACAGCGTGCGCCTTCGCGCTCGATGCGGCGAAAAGTTTCGGTGTCGTTGTTGTCAGAACCGCTTACGGTGTAGCCGAGCTTCAGCAGAATTTCGGCCAGCGGGCACATGCCGGCGCCGCCGATGCCGATAAAGTGGATCTTTTTTGCCTTTTGCAGTCGTTCATTTATATCCATTTTCAGTTCGCTCCCAGATTTATACTATGGTTATTATACAATATACAGTCCAAAAAATAAACTCCCAATTTGGAACGTGCCTAAAAAAAATACATAAGATGGTATTGAACTGATGAGGTGTTTCTTATGAAGAAGTTTTTTATTCCGTTTGCTGAGGACCCGCGTATGGCTTATGCCGCAAAGCTGCTGGAAGCGCACGGAATGGAGCAGACCGACAGCCTGTGCCGGTGCGACACGGTCATTCTGCCTGTTGTCACCAAAAAACAGCATGCCGAGCACATATATGGCAAATATGTCTGTGCTGCTGCACCGGATACGCAGACCAGAGCGCTGCTGGAAGCAAACGGCAACCGTTTGTATGACTATTTTTCAGATGAAAACTATGTTTTGCAAAACGCTTACCTTACGGCGGAGGGGATTCTGGCGCTGCTGATCACGGAAAGTCCGCGCAGTCTGTATAAATCCAAAGTGCTGCTCACCGGTTACGGCCGAATCGGCCGCGCGCTGGCGCGCATGCTGCTTAGCTGCGGCGCGGCGGTCACGGTCTGCTCGCGCAGCCAAAAGTCTGCCAGTGAAGCCGGGTTTGACGGCTGCGAACACATTGGTTTTACCGAACTGCAGAGGGAAAATACATTTGACTATATCGTCAACACCGTGCCCAGTCTGGTTTTTGGTGAGGCAGAGCTGAAAGCGCTGAAAAAGGATGCGCTTTTGATCGATGCAGCTTCGTTCCCCGGCGGGGTCGATGCACTCTGTGCCAAAACACTGTCAGTCCGCTACCTACGCGCGCCGGCGCTGCCCTCCCGTTTCAGTGTACAGACGGCAGGGGAGCTGATCGGAGCGTCCATACTTGCACAGGAGGGGTGAAACTTGAAAATCGGTTACGCGCTTACCGGATCGTTTTGTACATTTTCAAAATCGCTGCAGGCGCTTGAAAAAATCGTACAAAGCGGCATAGATGTTACGCCGATCATGTCGGAAACGGCTTATTCTACCGACACACGGTTTGGTGATGCGCTGTATTTTAGAAACAGGCTGATGGAGTTGACCGGCCATTCGATCATTCATACGATCGAGCAGGCGGAACCGATCGGCCCCAAGAAAAAATTTGATGTTCTGGCCGTCGTGCCGTGCACCGGCAACACACTTGCAAAATTGGCAAACGGCATTGCCGATACTGCCGTGACAATGGCGGTCAAATCGCATCTGCGAAACGGCCGGCCGGTCGTGATCGGTATTTCTACAAACGATGCGCTCGGCGGCGCCGCCAAAAACATTGGTGCGCTGATGAATTACAAAAATTATTACTTTGTGCCGTTTGCGCAGGACGATGCCGTCAACAAGCCGCGCAGCCTGGTTTGCCGCTTTTCGCTGGTGCACGATACGGTCGAAGCGGCTTACGACGGCTATGAGCTCAATCAGAAATTGCTGTAATTCACAGAATTTTTCATAAACGCGTAAAAATCTGTTGACAAAATAAAAAATTAATTATTTAATAGTATTGCTTTGGGCACGCTGCATTTTTGCCGGTGTGCATACTTGGTGATTCGGGTTAAAAAAAGGAAGTGCATAGTTGGAAAAATTGATTGATCTGCGGAACATTACGTTCAGGTATGGCAGCAATACAGTGCTGGAAAATCTTAATCTGTATATACGAAATAAGGAGTTCATAACGCTGTTAGGTCCGTCCGGCTGCGGCAAAACGACCATTCTGCGTATCATTGCGGGTTTTTTAGAGCCGGCGGAGGGCGAAGTCGTTTTTGAGGGCAAGGTCATCAATAAGGTGCCGCCCAACAAACGCCGCGTCAGTACGATCTTTCAGCGGTATGCTCTTTTTTTACATATGAATGTCTACGAAAACGTGGCGTTCGGTCCGAAGCTGCAGAAAAAGTCACCGCAGGAGGTCAAGCAGATCGTAACGGAAATGCTCGATTTGGTGAACCTGCGCGGTTTTGAAAAACGCAGCATCAACAGCCTGTCGGGCGGGCAGCAGCAGCGCGTGGCCATTGCGCGCGCGCTGGCCAACCACCCGCATGTGCTGCTTTTGGACGAGCCGCTCGGCGCGCTGGACTTAAAGCTGCGCAAGGACATGCAAAAAGAATTAAAAGACATTCAAAAGCGCCTTGGCATCACGTTTATTTATGTAACGCACGACCAGGAAGAGGCGCTCTCCATGAGCGACACGGTCGTGGTAATGGACGGCGGCAAGATCCAGCAGATCGGCACGCCGCAGGACATTTATAATGAACCGGTCAACGCGTTTGTGGCCGATTTTATCGGCGAAAGCAATATTGTAGACGCCGTTATGCTGCGTGACCGTCTGGTGCGTTTCGGCGGCCGTGAGTTTGTCTGCGTAGACAGCGGCTTTGGCGAAAACGAACCGGTCGACGCCGTCATCCGGCCGGAGGATATCGACATCGTGGAGGCCGGCGCGCCGAACACGCTCACCGGCACCATCACCTCTGTCACGTTTAAGGGTCTGCATTTTGAAATTTTGGTCGATGTCGGCGGCTTCATCTGGATGATCCAGACGACCGATTATCACGAGGCCGGCCGGCAGATCGGCATGTATATTGAGCCGGATGCGATCCATATTATGAAACGAAGCGAATATTCCGGCGAGTTCGGCGACTATTCCAGCTTCAGCGACGAGATGGATCACATTTCGGACGCATCCTACGACTGGGAGGAGCAAAGAGATGTTTAGGGGAAAGGGCAAGTATCTTGTGTCCGGCCCCTTTACCATCTGGATCATCGGCTTTATCCTGCTGCCGCTTTGCTTTGTGCTTTACTATGCGTTCGTCGGAGCGGACGGCAGCTTTACGCTTGAAAATTTCCGGGCCGCGTTCACAGATTCCAATAATTTAAAAGCTTTGTGGATGACTGTGCGCATTTCCGTGTGCAGTACGCTCATTTGTTTTTTGCTGGCTTATCCTTTGGCGCTGTTTTTAAACAGCCTGAAAACCGCTAAAAAAGGGCTGATCGTGTTTTTTATCATTCTGCCCATGTGGATGAACTTTATGCTGCAGATCATTGCCATCAACGTTTTGCTGGAGGACAACGGCGTGCTCAACCAGATCCTGTCGCTTTTCGGGCTGCCGAATCTGAGCCTGCTGTCCACGCCGTACGCGATCGTGATCGGCATGGTCTACGACTATTTCCCGTTTATGGTGCTGCCCATCTACAACGCCGTTTCGCGCATTGACCATTCGGTCATCGAGGCGGCCGAGGATTTGGGCGCCAGCCGGTTCACCGTGCTGCGCAAGGTCATTTTCCCGCTTTCTATGCCCGGCATCGTCAGCGGCATCACCATGGTGTTTGTGCCGTCCATTTCTGACTTTGCCATTGCCGAAATGCTCGGCGGCAGCAAGGTGCTTTTGATCGGCAATATTGTGGAAATGAATTTTACAAAGGGCTTTTACAGCACCGGTGCGGCGCAGGCGGCC